>JBAIWU010000323.1:0-7718 GCA_037917155.1 Candidatus Eiseniibacteriota bacterium | reverse complement strand
AGGCGCCCATCGCCTGCATGATCCGGATCAGCACGAAACCGCGGTCGCGCGCGACGAACTCCGCGCGATCCACCGGCGCGCGCTCGGCGAGCGCGTCGAGGTAGCAGTCGAGCAGGTGGCGGCGGACGTCGTCGGGCAGGTCGGCCTTCGCGTCGTACAGCAGCGACGCGATGTCGTAGTGCGGCGCACCGCGGCGGCCGCCCTGGTAGTCGAGGAACCACGGCTCGCCGCCGCGCAGCATGACGTTGCGCGACTGGAAGTCGCGGTAGAGGAAGTAGCCGGTGTCGGTCGCGAGCAGGTGGTCGACGAGTCGCCGGAAGTCGTTCTCCAGCCGCTGCTCGCGGAACGGGACGTGCGCCAGCTTGAGGAAGTGGTACTTGAAGTAGTTGAGGTCCCAGAGCATCGACTGCTCGTCGAACGCCGCCCGGGGATACGCGTCGGCGAAGTCGACCGCGCGCGCGCCGTCCACCTGGAAGCGCGGCAGCAGCTCGACGACCTGCTCGTAGCACGCGAGCACGGAGGCCGGGAACGCGCCGCCGCCGGCGCGCGCGTCGGAGAGCGCGGCGAACAACGTGGTGTCGCCGAGGTCCTCCTCGAGCCAGATGCCGAGGCCCTCGTCCGCGGCGTGGATCTCGGGCACCGGCAGACCGGCACCGCGCAATGCGCGCGAGAACGAGAGGAACGCGCGGTTCTCCTCGGGCTCGGGCCCGTGCGCGCCGACGACGGAGCCGGGCGCGCCGCCGGCCAGCCGGTAGTAGGCGCGCTGCGAGCCGTCGGCCGCGAGGCGCGTCACCCTCTCCGGGGGCCCGCCGAACGTCTGCGTGAAGAGCGCTACGATCGCATCCCGCATGACCGCAGCATACCCGACGCGACGCGCACGGAGTAGGCCGTGCGCTATGCTGCGGCCGTGAACGTCCGCTTCGACGGCAGGGTCGCCATCGTCACCGGCGCCGCGCACGGCCTCGGCCGCGCGATCGCGCTCGCGCTCGCCCGCCTGGGCGCGCGCGTCGTGGGCTGCGACGTGCTGGCCGCCGAGCTGCGCGAGACCGAGCGGCTCGCCGCGGCCGCCGGCGATTCGCTCGCGGCGCGTCCGCTCGACGTCACGGACCGCGAGGCGGCGTGGGCCATGGCGCGCGAGACGCTCGCAGCGCACGGGCGCATCGACGTGCTCGTGAACGACGCGGGCGGCGTGCTCGGGCAGGTGGGCCGGCCGCTCGAGGAGGTCCCGGAGGCCGACTGGCGCGCGATCGTGGCCGTGAACCTCGACGGCGCGTTCCATTGCAGCCAGGCCGTCGCCCCGGCGATGAAGGCCGCCCGCTGGGGGCGCATCGTCAACGTCTCGAGCGGCGCGGGGCTCGGCGTCAGCCTCACCGGCATACAGGCGTACGCCGCGGCGAAGGCGGGACAGATCGGCCTCACGCGGCAGCTCGCGCACGAGCTCGGGCCGTGGGGCATCACGGTCAATGGCGTCGCGCCCGGCTTCGTGCGCAGCAACCCCACGACCGAGCGACAGTGGGAATCGTACGGCGAGGACGGCCAGCGCCGGCTCGTCGAGGGGATCGCCCTGCGCCGGCTCGGCACGCCCGCGGACATCGTGAACGGCGTGCTCTGGTTCGCGAGCGAGTACGCGGCGTGGACCACCGGCCAGACGCTCGCCATCGACGGCGGCCGCTGAGGCGCCCGAGGGCGCCGGCGAGGTGCGATCAGGCGCCGCGCGTGCCCCGAGCGCCCGCGCGGGCCGCGCCGCGGAACGCGGGCCGGCGGGCGCGGACCGTCCGCCGGGCCGGCTCGACGCTCACCGCCCGCGCGCGACCGGCGGCTTGTGCGCGAGCGTCGCGTATGCGACGTCAGCGGGCGGGTCGCCGTTCGGCCAGTCGCGCTCCTTCCCCGGGGTGTCGGGCCTCGGGTGCGAGAGCACGAACGCGGCGACGTCCCAGGCCTGCTGGTCCGTGAGCGTGCCGGGCCGGTCGTACGGCATGTTCCAGCGTATGAACGCGGCGGCCGTGCGGATCCTCGCCATGCCCGCGCCGATCGCGAACGACTCGGAGCCCCACAGCGGCGGGAATCCGGGCGTGCCCTGTCCCGACGCGCCGTGGCACCGAGCGCACTGCTGCGCGAACACGCGTGCGCCGGCGGTGGCGTCGCCCGTGCGGGGCGCGAGCGTTCGATAGCCCAGCCAGTGGGCGCGGCGGCCCTGCGGCATGCCGGTCGAGAGGAAGGCCACGTAGGCGACGATGTCGGTCATGTCACGGCTGCCCATCTCGAGCGGCGTGCCGTTCAGGCTGCGGCGCAGGCACTCGTTCACGCGATCCTCGATCCGGATCACCCGTCCCGCCCGCGCGTTGTACTGCGGGAAGCTGGCGTAGGTGCCGACCCACGAGCTCGACGAGGCGCGGGTGCCGGCATCGAGGTGGCAGTTGCGGCACGCGAGCCGGCTGCCCACGTGCCCGGGAAGCGAATCCCGGGTCGCGAGGACGATGGCGCGACCGCGACGGATGGACGCCCCGAGCGTCCCGTGGGGAATGAGCGAATCCGGCGGCACCGCGAAGCCGCCCGGGGCGGCGACGGAGTCCGGGAGCGCGGTCGCGCTCGGGCGCGCGTGCGAGGGGCCGCCGCCGCATCCGGCCACGCCTGCGAGGAGCGCGCCGACGAGCAGCGCGACGGTCGGGGTGAAGGTGGGGCGAACGCGCAAGGCGCCCGGGCGCAGCGGATGGCGTCGGGAAGCGGTCACGGCGGGAAGGATCCCGGGACCGCGGCGCGACCCAACATGCCGCCGCGGTCCCGGAGAGGAGCTACGGCCGCAGGATCTGCCAACCTTCGCCGTACTTCTGGGTGATGTACCACATGGCGCCCTTCACGGGCGTGACGGTGGACTGCAGCTCGGCCTCCTTCACGCCGAGGAGGTCCATCGCGTGGTGGCACACGTGGAACACGACGCCGCGCTTGGTCAGGCTCGCGATGTCGCCGGCGACCTTGGCCTGCGGGCGGTTCGTGACCGCGAACGTGGCCATGCCGTATGCGAGGACCTCGAGCTGGACGTTGTCCTGGCCGAGGTCGTCCAGGAGGTTCCCGACGTGCTTGGTCATGACCCACTGGCCGAGGGAATCCCCCTCGGTCCACTGCAGCAGGATGTGCTTCTTCGCGGCGGCGTGGGCGGACGGGACGATCGTGGCTGCGGACAGCAGGACCAGTGCGGACAATACGAGCAGGCGGCGCATCGGCGTACCCCCAACGTTGACCGATATCCGCTCGGACGGACGTCCGCGCGGGCGAGAGGCCGGCATCGTAGTGCTCCGTGTCCGACCGGGGCAACGACGTTCTTTTGGGGCGCCAACCGCCCGCGCCGCGGCTACCATGGGTTCATGATCGCGGGCCGCCGCATCTGAACCCTGACTCGTGGGAGGACGCACCATGAAGAGCAGGCTCTGGATCTGCGCGCTGGCAATGCTCGGTCTCGGGATCGTGGCCCCCGGCATTCCGGGACTCGGCGGAACGGCGCACGCGGCGGACGCCCCGTACAAGGTGGTGTTCGACCTGACCAGCCGCGACAGCCTCGACCAGAAGGCCGTGATGCGCTGGATCCACGAGATCACCGCCGCCAACCCGAAGGCGTTGCTGGAAGTCGTGATGTACGGCAAGGGGTTCGAGCTCGTCATGCCGGACCGTTCCACCATGCTCGGGGACGTCCGGGAGGCCGCGAAGAACCCGAACGTGCAGTTCAAGGTCTGCGACATCGCCCTTCGGAGCAACAAGCTCGACAAGGGCCAGCTCATCCCGGAGGCGCAGACCGTGCCCGACGGCATCCACGAGATCGTCATGAAGCAGCAGCAGGGCTGGGGCTACATCAAGGTCGGGCACTGACGCATCGGAATCGGCACGCGGCCGCGGGAGCGGCGGGGTCGTCGCCACGGGGCGACCGACCCGCTCCCGCGGCTCACCTCACGCGCACGCCGTTCTTCATCACGAAGCGGACCTTCTCCAGCGTTGCGATGTCGCGCGTCGGGTCGCCCTCGACGGCGAGGAGGTCGGCGAGGTACCCGGGGGCGATCCGACCCAGCCGATCGTCGAGGCGGAAGACCTTCGCGTTCACCGTGGTCGCTGAGCGCAGGGCGGCGAGCGGCGTCATGCCGAAGTCGACCATGTCCTCGAGCTCGCGGACGTTCTCGCCGTGCGCGAACACCCCGACGTCGCCGCCGAAGCAGATGGTGACGCCCGCGGCCAGCGCGCCCTGGAAGCTGGCCCGCTTGCGCTCGAGGTCGGGCGTGAGCGGCCTGCCCCGCGCCCAGCCCTGGAAGTAGGTCGCGTACGCCTTCGACGCCGCGATCGTCGGGCACAGGGCCACGCCACGCTCGCGCATGAGCCGGAAGACCTCCGGGGTACCGTCGTTGCCGTGCTCGATCGTCTCGACCCCGGCAAGCGCGGCGCGGCGCATGCCCTCGGCGGTGGTGGCGTGCACCGCGACCGGGCGGCCGCTGTCGTGGGCGGTCGCGACCACGGCCTTCAGCTCGTCGAGGCTGAACGTCGGCCGGGCCTCGCCGCCGGGACCCCAGCGGTAGTCCGCGTACACCTTGACCCAGTCGGCCCCGTGCCCGACCTGGCTGCGGACCGCGCGGACGATCTCGTCCACGCCGCTCGCCTCCTCGGCGCCCTGCGGCGGGTCGAACGCGTACGCCGGGCGGCGCGGCCCGTAGCTGCCGGTCGCCACGATCGCGCGCGTCGTCGCGAGGATCCGGGGACCGGGCACGATGCCCTGCTCGATCGCGCGCTTGAGCTGCACGTCGCCGTCGCCCGCGCCCTCCGTGCCGAGGTCGCGCGTCGTGGTGATCCCGGCCTCGAGCGTCGCACGGGCATGCGCCACGGCCTCGACCATCCGGAAGCCGAACGGCTCGCGGAGCACCTGGTCGTCCCAGAGCGTCTCGTTGTACGGATGCAGGAAGAGGTGCGAATGCCCCTCGATGAGGCCCGGCACGAGCGTCGAGCCGGGCAGCTCGATGCGCGCCGCGTCCCCGGGGGCCCGGACCCGGTCGGCCGGCCCCACCGCCTCGATGCGGGACCCGCGGACGAGCACGACCCAGCCCGGCTGCGGCGCATCGAGGACGCCGTCCCAGACCGCGGCCGGGACGATGACCGTCGCCGTGGGTGGCGCCGTCTCCGCACGCGCGGGCGCTGCCGGTCCGGCGACGGCGACGAGCAGCGCCACAGCGGCCAACGCCAGGGTGCGCACGTGGCCGACGCGTCGAGGCGTCGTCGAGCGGGACGCGGTCATGGTCGCGCAGCTTAGCACCGCATCCGCCGGGATCGGAGCGCCCGCTCGCGCGCGGCGGCCGGCCCCCCGCGTCGCCGTGCTACCGTGTCGTCGGAGAACTCGGCCCCCCCCGTCCGCCACCGTGGAGATGCGCCCATGTCGCTGCTGGGAATCGCCGTCCTCGTGCTCGGCTTCGTGCTGCGCGCCAATCCGCTGCTCATCGTCCTCGCCGCCGCGCTCGTGACCGGCATGGCGGCGGCGTGGGGGCCGGGGGCGGATGCGGGGACCCTCCTGCACGCGGCAACCGGGACGCTGGCGGCGTTCGGCCGGGCGTTCAATGCGAATCGCTATGTGAGCGTCGTCTGGCTCGTGCTCGCGGTCATCGGATTGCTCGAGCGGCTCGGGCTGCAAGAGCGCGCGCGGACGTGGATCGCGGGCGTTCACGCGGCGACCGTCGGGCGGCTGCTCGCGGTCTACTTCGTGCTGCGCCAACTCACGGCGGCGGTCGGGCTCACCTCGCTGGGCGGCCAGGCGCAGATGGTGCGGCCGCTGGTCGCCCCGATGGCCGAGGGCGCGGCCGAGGCGCGCTTCGGTCCGCTGCCGGACGCGGTCCGGTTCCGCATCCGCGCGCACGCGGCCGCCGTGGACAACGTCGCGGTCTTCTTCGGAGAGGACATCTTCATCGCCATCGCCTCGATCCTGCTCATCAAGGGCTTCCTCGAGCAGAGCGGCATCGTGGTCGAGCCCTTCGACCTCTCGCGCTGGGCGATCCCGACCGCGATCGCGGCGTTCGTCATCCACATGGTGCGCCTCGCGCTGCTCGACCGGCGGCTGCGGCGCGACCTGGGCGGGCCGGGAGCGCCGCGGTGATCGGGCTCGCGCAGGTCTACCTCGTGGGCGGCGTGTTCTTCGCCGCGACCGCGTGGTTCTCCGGCCGCGACCGCACCAATCCCCGCCGGCTCCGCTCGGCGACGTTCTGGGCGCTCCTCGCGCTCAGCTTCCTCGCCGGCGACCGGCTGGGCGATGTGGGGAACGGACTGCTCGTCGTGGGGCTCGTGGTGGTCGCGGCGCTCGGGATGGGGCGCAGCCGTCAGTCCACGTCGACGCCCGAGCAGCGCCGCGCCGCAGCGCTCACGCACGGCGACCGGCTGTTCCTCGTCGCGCTCGTCATCCCCGCGAGCGCGTTCGCCGGCACGTTCGTCGCCAAGCAGACGCGCTGGGGCGCGCGCCTCATCGATCCCTCCCAGGCGACGCTCGTCTCGCTCGTCCTCGGCGTGCTGCTCGCGCTCGCCGTCGCCCGGCTCTGGCTGCGGCCGGACTTCCGCACGCCCGACGACGACGGCCCGTCCCGCCCGCAGCACCTGGTGCCGCTGCGCGAGGGGCGCCGGCTGCTGGACGCGGTCGGCTGGGCCGCGATCCTGCCCCAGATGCTGGCATCGCTCGGCGTCGTCTTCCTCGCCTCGGGGGTGGGCAGGGCGGTCGGGCACGTCTTCTCCGAGCACCTCGCGCTGGACTCGCGCCTGGCAGCGGTCGCGGCCTACTGCGCGGGCATGGCGCTGTTCACCATGCTCATGGGCAACGCGTTCGCCGCGTTTCCCGTGATGACGGCGGCCGTGGGCCTGCCCGTCGTCGTGCACCGCTTCGGCGGCGCGCCCTCGGTGGTGTGCGCGATCGGCATGCTCTCGGGCTTCTGCGGCACGCTCATGACACCGATGGCCGCGAACTTCAACATCGTGCCGGCGAACCTGCTCGAGCTGCCGGACCGCGACGCGCCGTTCAACTCGGTCATCCGCGCTCAGGTCCCGACGGCGGTGCCGCTGCTGGCGGTCAACATCCTGCTGATGTGGTGGCTGGCGTTCCGCTGACGCGGACGGCGTGCCTCCGGGGTATGCTGCGCGTTCGGCGGCCGCGGGACGACGGGAAGGAGATGCGGCGATGAGAATGCGCACGCTGGGACGCAACGGTCTCGAGGTGTCGGCGCTGGGGCTCGGCTGCATGGGGATGAGCCAGTCCTACGGCACCGCCGAGGAACGCGACGAGCGCGAGTCGATCGCGACCATCCACCGGGCGATCGAGCTCGGCGTCACGTTCCTCGACACGGCCGAGGTGTACGGGCCGTACGTCAACGAGGAGCTGCTCGCGCGCGCGCTCGAGGGCCGGCGCGACCGCGTCGTGATCGCGACCAAGTTCGGCTTCCGGATCGGCGCCGACGGCGGCATCGCGGGGCTCGACAGCCGGCCGGAGCACGTCCGCGAGGCGGTCGAGGGCTCGCTGAAGCGGTTGCGGACGGACCGCATCGACCTGCTGTACCAGCACCGGGTCGATCCCGCGGTGCCCATCGAGGACGTCGTGGGCGCCATGGCCGCGCTGGTGCGCGAGGGCAAGGTGCGCCACCTGGGCCTCTCGGAGGCCGGCGAGCGCACGATCCGCCGCGCGCACGCGGTGCACCCGATCGCGGCGCTCCAGAGCGAGT
>JBAIWU010000322.1:0-3791 GCA_037917155.1 Candidatus Eiseniibacteriota bacterium | reverse complement strand
CGCTTTCGGTTTTCCTCTCGCGGTCCGAACCTTCCGCGCGCGCGGGGCCGCGCGCGCAGGCCCCAACCCGGCTGGAACCCATGCTCGACCTCAAGTTCCTGCGCAGCCACCGCGACAAGGTGGAGGCCGGCATCGCCCTCAAGGGCATGACCGTCGACCTGTCGCTGTTCTACCAGATCGAGGAGAAGCGCCTCGCGCTGCTGCACGAGACCGAGCAGCTCAAGGCGAAGCGCAACAGCGCGAGCGAGCAGATCGCCCGGCTCAAGAAGTCGGGCCAGGACGCCGCGGCCCAGATCGCCGAGATGCGCGGCGTGGGCGACCGGATCGCGGCGCTCGACGAGCAGCTCCGGCAGCTCGAGGAGGAGAGCGTCTCGCTGGCGGCGTGGATCCCCAACCTGCCGCACCCGAGCGTGCCGCCGGGGCACGACGCGGGCCAGAACCAGCTCGTGCGCGAGTGGGGGGAGAAGCCGGCGTTCGACTTCGAGCCGAAGCCGCACTGGGACCTGGCGACGGCGCTCGGCCTGCTCGACTTCGACCGCGGGACGCGCATCGCGGGCGCGGGCTTCCTGCTCTTCACCGGCCGCGGGGCGAAGCTGGAGCGCGCGCTGATCAACTTCATGCTCGACTTCCACGTCGAGAAGCACGGCTACCGCGAGGTCTCGCCGCCGCACCTCGTGCGCCGCGCCGCCCTGTACGGCACCGGGCAGCTCCCGAAGCTCGAAGGCGACATGTACCACGTCGGCGAGGAGGACCTGTTCCTCAATCCCACCGCCGAGGTGCCGGTCACGAACATCTGGCGCGAGGAGATCCTCGACCCCGGCACGCTGCCGCTCTACACGACGGCGTACTGCGCGTCGTACCGCCGCGAGGCGGGCGCCGCCGGGCGCGACACGCGCGGCATGGTGCGCGTGCACCAGTTCGACAAGGTCGAGCTGGTCAAGATCGTGCCGCCGGAGACGAGCTACGACGAGCACGAGAAGCTCGCGCGCGACGTCTCGGACATCTTCGAGGCGCTCGAGCTGCCCTACCGCGTCGTGCTGCTCTGCAGCGGGGACATGAGCTTCGCGGCCGCCAAGTGCTACGACTTCGAGGTCTGGTCGCCCGGGACGCAGGCGTGGCTGGAGTGCTCGTCGTGCTCGAACTTCGAGGATTTCCAGGCGCGCCGCATGGGCCTGCGCTTCCGGCGCGAGGCCGGCGCGAAGACGGAGTTCCCGCACACGCTCAACGCCTCGGGCGTCGCGCTGCCGCGCACGTACGCGACGCTGCTCGAGAACCACCAGCGCGCCGACGGCTCGGTGGTGATCCCGAAGGCGCTGCGACCGTACCTGGGCGGGCTCGAGGTGCTGCAGCCGTAGCCGGCCGGGGGCGCGCGGGCGCGCGTTCCGGGACCGGGCCGTGATCGGAGACGACACGCATGGAACAGGCGCCGGGCTCGCTGGGCTTGCGCGGGAAGCAGCTCCTCAAGACGGGGCTCTTCGTCGGCGGCGGCCTGCTCGTGGCGGCGGTCTTCCTGTTCACCCACCAGAGCGTCACGCGCCTGTCGCAGGAGGTCGCGACGACCTCGGAGCTGCTCGCGAGCTTCTCGGCGCAGGCCTCGATCCCCGCCGCGCGCGATCCGGCGCTCAAGCAGATCTTCGCGGAGCTCATCGAGAACCTCGACTTCCCCATCGTCATCACGGACACGACCGGCACGCCGCGCGCCTGGCACGCCGCGGGCGTGCCGGCCAAGCTGGTGCCGGACGCCGTGCTCGACTCGCTCTCGGCGCGTATGCGGGTCTCGCCCGTGAACGACGCGCGCGTGAGTCGCATCCGCGACCGCATCGCCGGCCTCGACCGCGTGCACCCGCCGCTGCCGATGCGCCAGCCGGGCACGAAGCAGGTCATCGGCGAGCTGCACTACGGCGAGCCGCCGCTGATGAACCGCCTGCGCTGGATGCCCTACCTCACCGTCGCGGGCACGGGCCTGCTGCTGCTGCTGGGCATGTACGGGCTCACCGGCATCCGCCAGGCCGAGAAGCGCACGATCTGGGTGGGCATGGCGAAGGAGACGGCGCACCAGCTCGGCACGCCACTCTCGAGCCTGATGGGCTGGATCGAGCTGCTGCGGGCGCACATCGAGTCCGCGCCGCCGGGCGGCGGCGTGACGATCCCCGCCGCCGAACTGGGCGAGACGCTCGACGACATGGAGCGCGACATCGAGCGGCTGAACCGCGTCGCCCAGCGCTTCAGCCACATCGGATCGGCGCCGCAGCTCCAGCTCCAGGACGTCACGCCGCTGGTGCGCGAGGCCGTGCAGTACGCGCGCCGCCGGCTGCCGGCGCGGCAGGGCGAGATCGAGATCCGCGAGCGCTACGAGGAGGTGCCGCCGATCAACATCAACCGCGAGCTGATCGAGTGGGCGGTCGAGAACCTGCTCTCCAACGCGATCTCGGCGCTCGACAAGACGCCCGGCGTGATCGAGGTGGCCGTCGAGCGGCGCGGCCAGACCGAGGAGGTCGAGATCGTCGTGAGCGACAACGGCCGCGGCATGAGCCGCGAGGAGCAGGCCCGCGCGTTCGAGCCCGGCTACTCGACGAAGCGCCGCGGCTGGGGCCTGGGGCTGGCGCTGGCGCGCCGCGTCGTCGAGGACTACCACGCCGGCCGCATCGGCATCCGCCACAGCGAGCCGGGCGCGGGCACGATCATGGTGATCCGCTTCCCGACGTGACCCGCGCCCGGCGCGCGAACGGGCCCGGCGCCTCGCGGCGCCGGGCCCGCCCGTTCTCGGGGAGCGATCCGGTGCGGCCCTACTCGGAGAGCGCCAGCGTGATCGAGCCGTCGTGGGAGCGCACGCGCAGCGGCACCGTGCCGCCGTTGAGCTGGCCGCGCAGCTCGTGGTGCGAGGACTCGCCGCGGTCCCCGATCGGCAGCTCCACGTGCACGTGGCCGTCGCGGGCGCTGGCGTCGAGCACCGCCTGCAGGTTGCGCGGGATGCGCAGCGTGATGCCGCCGTCGCCGCTCGTGACCTCCCACGGCTCGGCCAGGCGCGACCCGCGCAGCACCGAGGCCTCGACGCGCCCGTCGCCCGAGGTCAGCCGCATGCGGTCGAAGCGCCCGCTCACGCGCAGGTGGCCGTCCCCGGTGCGCGCGACCAGCCCGCCGTCGATGTCGTCGGCGTCGATGCCGCCGTCGCCCGTCACCAGGTCCACGTCGCCGTGGGCGCCGCGCACGGTGATGCGCCCGTCGCCCGTGCGCACCTGGAGCCGGCCCTGGACCGGCTCGACGTCCACGCCGCCGTCGCCGCTGCGCACCTCGACGTCGCAGGCGGGCGGCACGGTGACGTCGATGCGGAAGCGCTCGCTGATGCCGCCGAAGACGGCGATGCTCGAGCGCGGGTGGGCCTGCACGATGATCGAGTCGCCGACGTTGGCGAATCCGATGCGCGGCTCGCGGATCTGGGTGTGCAGGCCCCAGACGCTGACCGTGTACTCGACCCGCGCCGACACGCGGCCGGGCGCGCCGGAGTGCACGTAGACGTGGGCATCGGTGGTCTCGACGTGGAGCGCGGGATGGGCGCCGACCGTCCAGTCCTGCGACCAGGTCCGGGCGGAGGCGGTCGAGGCGAGCGCGGGCACGGCGAGGGCGACGACGAGTGCGGCAAGGCGCATGGACATCCTCCTGTGGATGCGCATCGTACCGCCTCCTACGGCGGCGCGCCCCCCGGGGTTGCCCGCGCGCCGCGGCCGGGCGCACCGCGGGGGCCGGGCGCGAAGGCGTTGCCGGACGCGGGGATCGCCGTGGGGCCGCCGGGG
>JBAIWU010000321.1:0-1612 GCA_037917155.1 Candidatus Eiseniibacteriota bacterium | reverse complement strand
AAGGAACCCCGGTCCGTTGCCGGACCGGGGCCCCGAGGCTTTCGGTGTCGATGGCGCTGGGTCACCCCGTCCTGGGGTCACGAGCACCATAGGTCCCGGAATCCCCTACGAGGACGCCACCTCCACCGAACGAAGACTACGACTGTCCAATGGATCACCTCCTTCTCGGGGCATCCTGCTCGGAGGGACCCAACCCTCCCGGCTCCATCGGCTGCCCGAGCCTCCGGAGCCGCGCGCGTCACGCGCGATGGACCAACACGGCGAGTCTCGCCATTGCGATGCCCCGTGTCAACGCCGGGTTCACGCCTTCGTGACGGCGCGCTCGCACCGGGGTGCTACGGTCCCCGGCGCAGGTGCGGCCCGCCACCGGATGGCGGCCGCGATCCCCGACACCCGCGCGTTGCGGCGCGCCCCGTCCTCGTGAGCAGCGGGCGCGCGACCGCGACCGCCCGAACCCGACGGAGGGAACCCGTGGACACGAAGCCCAAGTCGACCCGCAAGCCCGCCACCACCCGCGGCGTGAAGCCCGCCCGCGCCGTCGCGCGCACGAGCGCGACGGCGGTCTCGAGCGATCCGCCCGAGCCGACGCACGACGCGATCGCGCTGCGCGCGCACGCCCTCTGGGAGCGCTCCGGGCGTCCGGGCGGCCGCGAGCAGGAGTTCTGGCTCGAGGCCGAGCGGCAGCTGCGGGACGAGGCCCGGACGATCCACGTCTGAGCCGGGCGCACGCGCCGCGCCGGGGCCGCCACGGGCGCCTGGGCGCGCCCGCGGCGATCCGCGCGCAGCCGGACGGGTCGGCGCGCATCCGAAGGGGCGCCGCACGGGCCGACCCGACGCACCTCCATCCATCCGGAGACACGTGCATGTCCGACCTCACGCAGTCCTCGTGCGTGCCCTGCCGCGGCGGCGTCCCGCCGCTGGGCGAGGCCGAGATCGCCCCGCTGCACGCCCAGGTCCCCGCGTGGAAGCTGGCGACCGTCGACGGCATCACGCGCCTGAGGCGCACGTTCGCCTTCGCCGACTTCCGCGCCGCCATGGCGTTCGCGGTGCAGGTCGGCATGCTCGCCGAGGCCGAAGGGCACCACCCCGACCTGCACGTCGCGTGGGGCTTCGTGACCGTCGAGACGTGGACGCACAAGATCGGCGGCCTGCACCAGAACGACTTCATCCTCGCGGCCAAGGTGGATGCGATCGACTCGGCGCGGCGCGTCTAGACCGGCGCGCCCGGGAGGCCGGCCGACGGTCGCGGCGCCGAAGCGCGGCGCGCGCATCCGCGCCCTCGCCGCAGTGGGGCTGCTCGCGCTGTCGGCCGGGCTCGGCGCGGGATGCGGGGCGCCGCGCGAGAGGGCCGGCGCCGCCGCCTACCGGCCGCAGGCGCGCGAGATCACGGTGACCACCATCCCGCTGCTCGTGCGCGAGGACCTTGGCCGCTTCCCGTTCCTGCGGTCGGACTTCGCCCGCGGCGGCGTGCTCGAGGGCAAGGAGGTCTACGCGTTCGTCCCCTCCACGATCACCGTGGTGCGCGGCGACACGCTCCAGCTGACGTTCGTCAACCCCGAGGACGACGCGCACACGTTCGTGCTCCCCGAGTTCGCCGTCGCGCTGCCCGGGC
>JBAIWU010000320.1:0-7988 GCA_037917155.1 Candidatus Eiseniibacteriota bacterium | reverse complement strand
CGGTGGACCGGGCGCTGAACGACGCGCTGCGCGGCGAGCTCGGCGCGCGCTGGTCGCGCGACGATGGCCCGCAGGCCGGCGCCGGGCCCGCGAGCGCGGCCGTTCGCGCGCGGCTCGCGGCGCAGCTGCCGCGGCACCCGGCGTGGAGCAGCTGGGTCGAGACCGAGCAGGACACGCGCGACCTCGACCGGCACATGGCCGCGCTCGGCGGGGAGTACCGCTTCAGCGCGCGCGGCCGGCTCTACACGCGACACGAGCTGGGCGCGAGCCCCGCCGGGCCCTGGGACCTCAACGCGTCCACGCGGCAGGCGGCCAGCGTGCTCGGCGTCGACGCCGACCTCGCGCGCGAGGCGCACGTGTTCAGCGAGTACCGGCTCGACGACGCGCTCGCGGGACGCGAGGCGCAGGCGGCCGTGGGCCTGCGCGACGCGTGGCCGCTCGATCACGGCGTGCGGGTGGGCACCTCCTTCGAGCGCGTGGAGCCCCTGCGCGGCGACGCGGGGCCGAGCACCGCGGTCACGGGCAGCCTCGACTTCGCCGGGGACGCCGCGTGGCGGGGCTCGGCGCGCGTGGAGCTGCGCTCGAGCCGCGCGAGCGACCAGTTCCTCGAGAGCATGGGGGCGGCATTCCGCCTCGATTCGTGCTGGACGGGGCTGACGCGCTACCTGCTGACGCTGGGCGACGCCGGCCGCGTGAGCCCCGATGACCGGCAGCGCCTGCAGCTCGCGTTCGCCTACCGCACGGGCGCCGCGTGGGACGCGCTCGGCCGTTGGGACTTCGCGTACGAGCGCCACGCCTCGGCCGGGGGCCCGTCGCGACGCGTGATCGCGAACGCGATCGGGCTCAATGCCGCCGGACGCACGCGCGGCTGGGAGAGCACGCTCGGCTGGGCGGGCAAGCTCACGCGCACCGTGGACGGCGCGATCAGCGCGGGCGGGGCGCAGTGGCTGCGGGGCCGGGTCACCCGTGATTTCGGGCGCGCCTGGGACGCCGGCATCTCGGCGAGTGTGCTCACCGGCCGGCGGATCGCGCAGCGGCAGTACGGGCTCGGCGCCGAGGTGGGCCGGCAGCTCGGGGGCGGCGCCTGGCTCTCGCTCGGCTACAACCGCTTCGGCTACACGGACGACCTGCTGACGGGCGAGGAATGGACGCGCGAAGGCGGCTACCTGCGCCTGCGCGTCAAGGTCGACGAGTTGCTGCTGCGGCCGGGCACGGGGGCGCAGCCATGAGAGGCGCGTGGCGGATCGTGTCCGTCGTCGTGCTGCTGCTGGGCGCGATCGCGCCGGGTGCGCACGCGCAGATCGTGCGCGGCTTCGGTACGCGCTTCTCCACCAACCAGCGCGGCGACTTCACCATCGTCGGGAACACGGTCATGACGTGCCCGAACGGCGGCGCGTGCACGAACGCCCGCGGCGGCACGGGCGGCAAGGTCAACGACAACGACTGGAACATGGCCTACGTGGACGTCGACGGCGACGCGACCACGTTCTCCTCGAGCAGCGCCACGCTCACGCTTCCCTCCGGCACGACCGTGCTGTGGGCCGGCCTGTACTGGGGCGGGTACACCTACAACGCCGCGCGCGGAACGGTGCGGCTGCTGACGCCCGCGATGGCGGCCTACCAGAGCCTGACCGCGACCCAGCTGGACGCGTTCGGCGCCGCCTACCAGGGCTTCGTGGACGTCACCGCGCAGGTGCGCAGCGCGGGCAGCGGCAGCTACCGCGTCGCCAACGTCACGTCCACGCCCAACACCGCCAACGTGTACGGCGGCTGGTCGCTGGTCGTGGTCTGGGCCGACCCGTCCCAGCCCGTGCGCAACCTGGTGGTCTTCGACGGCTACGCGAACGTGTCGGGCACCACGAGCGTGAACCTCGCCGTGAGCGGGTTCGTCACGCCGCCGGCGGGGGTCGTGAACACGCGGCTGGGCGTGGTCTCGTACGAGGGCGATCTCGGCTTCACGGGCGACAGCTTCTCCCTCGACGGCACGGCCCTGTCCGACGCCGTCAATCCCGCGAACAACTTCTTCAACAGCTCGATCAGCCGGTACGGGGTGGCGGTCACCGACAAGAACCCGAACTACTCGAACCAGCTCGGGTTCGACATCGACCTCGTGAACGCCAGCGGCGTGCTGCCCAACAGCGCCACCAGCGCGACCATCCAGCTCGCCACGAACGGCGACACCTACTACCCCGGCGTGGTGGCGTTCGCCACCGACCTGTACGCGCCCGTGTTCGACGCCGCCGGCTTCACCAAGACGGTGACCGACCTGAATGGCGGCGTCGCGAGTCCGGGCGACGTGCTCGAGTACCTCGTCACGATGCGGAACAACGGCCAGGACCACGCGGTCGGGTGCGTCATGCGCGACACGCTGCCGCCGAACGCCGCGTACGTGCCGGGCTCGCTCGCGGTGGTGAGCGGGCCGAACGCGGGCCCGCAGACGGACGCGGCCGGCGACGACGTGATGGAGTACGACGCCGCCTCGCGGACCGTCGTCGCGCGCCTCGGCACCGGCGCCACGTCCACGTCCGGCGGCGAGATCGCCGTCGGAACGAGCACGAGCGTGCGGTTCCGCGTCAGCATCGCGCCTCCGGCCCCCAACGGGAGCGTCGTGTCGAACCAGGCGGCGCTGGCGTTCACGGGCGCCCTCTCCGGGCTCGCGTTCACCGCCGCCAGCGACGGGGACCCCGTCACACCCGGGGTGCAGCGCACGAACCTCACGGTCACGTCGCGCGTGGTGCGCGGCACGGTCTTCGAGGATGCGAACTACGGCGGCGGGGCCGGCCGCTCGATGGCCGCCTCGTCCGGCGTGCCGGTGCCCGGCGCGCGCGTCGAGCTGTACGACGCCACCGGTGCGTTCCTGCAGGCGCTGCGCACGGACGCGGGCGGCGCGTACGCGATCGACGGCTGGCCGGCGGGTGGGTACACGGTCCGCGTCGTGAACGCCTCCGTGCGCTCCACCCGGCCCGGCGCGGTCGCGGGCCTGCTGCCCGTGCAGACCTATCGCACGACCGCGGTCACCGGTGCCGCCGTCGCGGTCACCGACCGCGTGGGCGGCGAGAACCCGTCCCTCGCCGACGCCGATTCCAACGTCACCGCGGCGACGCTCGCCGCGCTCGCCACGGCCGCCGCCACGCCGCAATCCGTCGCCGGCGTCGCCCTGGGCGCGTCGGACATCGCCGGCGTGGACTTCGGGTTCAACTTCGACACGGTCGTCCGCCCGGGCGACGCGGGCCAGGGCACGCTGCGGCAGTTCGTCCTCAACGCCAACGCGCTCGGCAACGCCGGGCTGGCGCAGTCCGGGCTGCCCGCGGGCTTCGAGACGTCGATCTTCATGGTGACGGACGGCCTCGCGCACCCGGGCCTGCGCGCCGGCCTCGCGAACGAGCTGACGGGCGGCGTCGCCCGCATCGTCCTCGCTTCGGCGCTGCCCGCGCTCACCGATCCGGCCACGCGCCTCGACGGGGGCACGCAGACCGCGCTCGTGGGCGACACCAACCCCGCGACGCTGGGGTCGTCGGGCAGCGTCGGCACGGACGCGATCGCGCTCCCGGCGGTGCCGGGTCCCGAGGTCGAGATCGTCGACGGCGCGTCGCTCGGCATCGGCATCGACCTCGCGGGCGCGCAGCCGTCCGTGACGAACCTGGCGGTCACCGGCTTCGGCAACGTGCCCGCCAGCAATGCCGATGCGTCCATCCGCGTCGGGGCGGCCGCCACGGGTGCGACGATCTCGGGCTGCGTGCTCGGGGCGACCGCCACGACGTGGGGCGATCCGGGGCCGGCGCTGCGGGCGGGCGGCGACCTGGTCCGGGCCCTGGGCGCGACCGGCGGCACCGTCACGAACTGCGTCCTGGGCTTCGCCGGCGGCAGCGGCATCGCGCTGACGGGCGGCGCGAACAACTGGCGGGTGAGCCTCGACGAGCTGCGCGGGAACACGACCGCCGATCCCTCGCACGGCGCGATCGCGGTCGAGGGCAGCGGCGGCACGAGCATCACCTCCTGCCTGGTCCTGGACAGCGGCGGCAACGGCATCGACGCGCGCACGAGCACGGGCGCGCTCGTGATCACCGAAACAAGCGTTCGCCGCAGCGGCCTCGGCACCGCGTCCACCGCGACCACGGCCGGCATCCGGATCGGCGGCAACGGCAGCCGGATCGACCGCTGCGTCCTCGCGCAGAACGCGGGCGCCGGCGTGCAGGTGACCGCCGGCGCGAACGGCAACGTGATCACGCGCTGCTCGACCAGCGGCAACGGCACGGCGTCGAACGAGATCGGCATCGACCTGCAGGCCGCGGGCGACGACGCGCGCACCGGCACCGCGCCCTACGTGACGCTCAACGACCCGGGCGACACCGACACGGGCGGGAACGGCCTGCTCAACTTCCCCGTGCTCGCGACCGCGACGCTCGCCAACGGCAGCTTCACGCTCGCGGGCTGGTCGCCTCCGGGCGCCACGATCGAGGTGTTCGTCTCCGACGGCGACCCGAGCGGCTTCGGCGAGGGCCGGACGTGGCTCACCACGCTGGTCGAAGGCTCCCCCTCCGACCTCGACCCGGGAATCAGCGCGTATGCCGGGCCCGTGAACGGCCTCGACCAGGGTGCGGACAACACCACCCGCTTCCGCTTCACGCTGCCGGCCCCGCCCGGCGTCGGCGTGGGCGCCCGCCTGACGGCGACCGCCACCGTCGCGGGAGCGGGCACGTCCGAGTTCTCGGGCTGCGTGATCGTCGCGACCGGCGTCGGCGTGAGCGGCTTCGCGTACGCGGACCTGAACCACGACCTGCACCTCGACCCGGGCGAGCCCGGGACGGGCCTCTCGCTCTGGGCCAAGCTCGTCGCGGCCGGCGCCCCCGCGGCCCAGCAGGTGGCCGCGGTCGCGCTCGGCACCGGCGCGTACGCGTTCACGTTCGTCCCGGCGGGCACCTACCAGGTCGTGCTCGGCACCGACGCCGATCCGGCGAACGTCGTGCCCTCGCGCCCGGCGGGCTGGATCGGCACCGAGGCGGCGAGCGGCGTGGTGTCCGGCGTGCTCGTCAGCGGCACGGACGTCTCGAACGTGGACTTCGGCCTGTGGAACGGCAGCCGCATCGACGGCACCTGCTTCCGCGACGACGGCGCCGGCCGCGTCGCCAACGACGGTGTGCCGCAGGCGGGCGAGGCGCCGCTCGCGTTTGCGCGCGTGCGCGTGGCCTCGACCGCGTGCCCCGGCGGCGCATGCGACAGCACGCAGACCGACGGGGCGGGCGCGTTCACGCTGTGGCTGCCCGCGGCGGGCAGCGGCGCCGGCACCCGGGTCGAGGCGGTCGTGCCCGCGGGCTGGCTCGCCACCGGCGGGCTCGTGGGGAACACCGGCGGCAGCTACGACCGTGCGAGCGCATCGGTGACTTTCACGTCGGCCGCGGGCGTCCTCTACTCCGGCCTCGCGTTCGGGGCGGTGCCCGGCAACACGTGGGTGGCCCCCGGCGCGCGCAGCGTCGCGGCCGGCTCGGTGGCGCAGTACGCGCACACGTTCACGGCCGGCTCGGGCGGCAGCGTGCGCTTCGGCGTGACCGAGGCGCCCTCGCCCGCACTGCCCGGCTGGAGCGCGCAGCTCGTGCTGGACTCGAACTGCAACGGGATCGCGGATCCGGGCGAGCCGGTGCTCTCGACGACGAGCGCCGTAGCGCTCGCCGCGGGCCAGAGCGCCTGCGTCGTGCTCCGCCACGCCCCGCCCGCGGGCGCGCCCGCCGGGGCGCTCGAGCAGGCGACGCTCACGGCGAGCTTCACGTACGTCAACGCCAGCCCCGGCCTCACGGGCACGAACTCGCTCGCCGACGTCACGACGGTCACGGCGACGAGCGGGCTCGTCATCAGCAAGAGCGTCGACCGTTCGAGCGCGCGGCCGGGGGACGCGCTCGTCTACACGATCACGTACGCGAACCCAGGCGCCGTGCCGCTCTCGAACATCGTGATCCGCGACGCGACGCCCCCGTGGACCGTGTTCGACTCGGCGTCGTGCAGCACGCTCGCCGCCGGCATCACCGGCTGCACGCTGACGCAGCAGCCGGCGGCCGGGGGCACCGGTGCCGTGGTGTGGACGCTCTCCGGCACGCTCTCGTCGGGCGGCAGCGGGAGCGTGAGCTATCGCGTGCTCGTGCCCTGACGGCCGGCGGCGCCGCCCGGCCGGGGGCTCAGGCGCCCGCGCCCCGCTTCACCCAGCGCGGCGGCTCGACGCCGGCGTGTCGCAGCATCATCTGGAGCTGGCCCGTGTGGTGCTGCACGTGGCGCAGGTTGTACAGGTGCAGCTCGAGCCGCGAGAGCCCGAGCCGCGGGAAGTTCGCCGGCTCGCGCGCCGACGTCTCGGTCAGCGCCGCCACCGCGTCGGCGCACGTCGCGCGCACCTGCCCCAGCCAGGCGCGGAGCTCCTCGCGCGAGTACGCGCGCGGCGGCATCACCCCGGCCGGGTCCAGCTCCTCGAGGCCGAACGGTGCCGGCGGCCGGTACGACGCCAGCGAGTCCGAGAGGTAGCCGTCGAGCCAGAAGAGCGTGTGGTGCGCGACGTACCAGAAGCGCGGCTCGCGCGACGCGTCGTCCCAGAGCGAATCGGGGCACGCGTCGATGGCATTCGCGAGCATGTCGATCGCCGCGAGGAACTGGCCCGCGACCGCCCCGCGCACGCCGTCGCTCACGCGCGCCCCTCCCGTGCCGGAACGCCCGCGTGGTAGCCGGGCCCGTAGAGCTGGCGCAGCCGCTCGCGCCAGAGCGCCTCGAGCGTCCTCAAGTCGGCCGCCGGGTCCCAGCCGGGCTCCTCGCGCGGCGCGAGCAGGTCGAGCGTCTCGAACGCGAACGCCTCCGCGCCGAACTGCCGCCACTCGCGCTGCAGCGTCGCGTTGGGGTGCGAGCCCGCCTCGAGCTGGAAGCGCTGGCGGTTGAGCATCGCGGGCACGTCGAGGCTGGCGCCGATGAGCCAGCGCCCGCTCTCCTTGTGCGAGACGCGAAAGACGCCCATGGGGCGCGGCGCCTGCCGGTACTTCCGCGAGAGCTCCTTGCGATCCATTCCGTCCGTCCCCTTCCGCGAGCGTCGCGTCGCGGCCCGGCCGGCGATCGGCGCAGGGGCCGTCGCGGCCTCCGAGGCCGCGCAGCCTAACGCAACCGGGGCGCCCGTTTCACGCCCCGGGCGCGAGGCGCGCGCCGAGCCACGCCACCGTCACCGCGTGCGCCTCGCACGCGGGGTCGAGGAACTCCATGTGGCCCATGCCCGCGATCTCGGCGAGCTCGCACGCATCACCCGCCTCGCGGGCGGCCCGCGCGTACGCGCGCGAGAGCCCGACCGGGACCGTGTCGTCCTCCGTGCCGTGGACGAGCAGCTGCGGCACGCCCAGCGGCAGGCGCGCGAGCGGCGAGGCCGCGGCGTAGCGCTCGGGGCGCTCCCCGGGCGCGCCGCCCAGCAGCTCGCCGACGACGCCGCGGCTGAGCCCGAGCGCGTGGCCGCGGGCGAGGTCGCTCACGGCGGCCTGGCCCACGACCGCGGCGGCGTTCACGCGCGGCGCGGGCGCGGGGCCGTCCGGCCGCGTCCCACGCGATGCCGCCCAGAGCGCGAGGTGGCCCCCCGCGGAATGCCCCACGAGCGCGACGCGCGCGAGGTCGAGCGGGAGCTCCGCCGCGCTCGCGGCGAGATGGTCGAGTGCGGCCGCGACGTCGAGCAAGGTGCCCGGCCAGCCGCCACCCGTCTCGCCGAGCCGGCGGTACTCGACGTTCCACACGGCGAAGCCGCGCGCGACGAGGTCGCGCGCCACCGCCGTCATCTGCTCGTTCCCGTACGCCACGCGCCAGAAGCCGCCGTGCAGCAGGCAGGCGACGGGGGGACGGGCGTTCCCGGGCAGGAGGAGCTCGCCGCGTTGCGAGGGCGCGTCGCCGTAGCGGACGAGGCGCGGCGCCGGCACGGGGGCGGGTGCGCTCATGCGCGCGAGCATAGCCGGCCGGCCCGCGCCGCACGAGACCGCTCGGCGGCG
>JBAIWU010000319.1:0-8763 GCA_037917155.1 Candidatus Eiseniibacteriota bacterium | reverse complement strand
CCTGCGCCTGGGCCTCGCGCGCCGCGGCGCCGCCGAGGCGGGCGGCGCGCCGCTCGTCGTGGCCGCGGACGCGGGCGAGCTCGAGGCGGTCGCGCCGGAGACCGAGGCCGTGCTGGCGGCGTTCCCGCGCGCGACCGTGCTGCGGGGCGCCGAGGCGACCGCGGCGCGCTTCCTCGCGCTCGCGCCCGCGGCGCCGTGGATCCACTTCGCGGGCCACGGCGGCTGGCGCGCTGACGCGCCGCACGAGTCGGGACTGCGGCTGCACGACCGCTGGCTGCTCGCCGGCGAGCTGGCGGACCTGTCGCTGGCCGCGCGCTGGGTGACGCTGTCGGCGTGCCACACGGCGCGGGCGCTGGTGCACCCGGGCGAGGAGTGGTTCGGGCTCGCGCGCTCGTTCCTGCTCGCGGGCGCGGGCGCGGTGGTGGCCGCGCAGTGGGACGTCGAGGACGCCGCCCCCGCGACCCTGATGGCCGACCTGTACGCGCGCCTGGCCGCGGGCGAGCCCATGGCCGAGGCGCTGGCCGGCGCGCAGTCGGCGCGGCACCGGGCCGGGGCCCACCCGCTCGACTGGGCCGGCTTCGTGGCGCTGGCGGGTCCGGGCCTGCTGGCGGCCGGAGGCCCGACGGGCGGAAGGGTGCGGAACCGCGGCCGGGCCACCGGGGTTGCATTCGGCAACGCCTCCGCGAACGCGTCGAGCGCTGCCTCGGCCGCGTCCGGGCATCGGAATGACCAGTCCCGCGCGGGTCGCGATAGGATAGACTCGACGGCCTTCGGAGGTTCCCGGCCATGAGTGCCCGTCACCAGCGCGTCCACCTCGCCTTCGTCCTGCTCGCCGGCCTCGCCGCGCTCGCGGCGTCGTGCGCCCGCGAGCTGCCCACGGCCGCCCCCGCGGCAACGGCGCGCCGCACCTCGCCGCTCGACATGGCCGCGTCCCCGGGCGACGACGGGATCGCCGTCACGCTCGTGCCCGGCGTCTCGCCCGCCGACGTCGCCGAGACGTACGGAGCGGCCGTGCTCGAGGTGTCGAGCGGCCAGGCCGTCGCCTCGCTCGCGCCCGCGCCGAGCGACTCGCTCTCGACCCTGCTCACGCAGCTCTCCTCCGACCCGCGCGTCGCCACCGCCGAGACGAACCTGCGCTTCGAGCCGCCCGAGTCGGAGCAGAAGAGCTTCGCCTTCGACGACGGCCACAACACCGTCGAGGACGTGGCCGCGCAGCCGGCGCTCGCCGCGATCCGCGCCGCGCAGGCGCTCGCGGTCAGTCGCGGCGACGGCGTGCGGGTCGCGATCCTCGACACGGGCATCGACCCGGGCCATCCGATCTTCGCCGGCCGCATCGCCGCGTCGTACGACTTCCTGCTCAACCAGCCGGGCGCCACGGACGTCGCGCAGGGGATCGACACGAACGGCGACGGCGTCGTCGACGGCGCCTGGGGCCACGGCACTCACGTCGCGGGCATCGTCGCGATGGTCGCGCCGGGCGCGAAGCTGCTCGTGGGTCGCGTCCTCAACTCCGACGGGCAGGGCGACGTCGTCACGGTCGCCGCGGGCATCCGCTGGGCCGTCCAGAACGGCGCCGACGTGATCAACCTGAGCCTGGGCTCGGTCTCGGCCAGCCCCGCGATCGCGAGCGCGATCTCGGACGCCGAGGAGCACGGCGCGATCGTGTTCGCCGCGGCCGGCAACCACGGCGCGGCGCTGCCGCGGGAGTTCCCGGCCAGCTTCAAGGAGGCCGTGGCCGTCGCGGCGACCGACGCCTACGCCTCGCCGGCGCCGTGGTCGTCCTTTGCGCCCTACGTCGCCCTGAGCGCGCCGGGCGTGGCGATCCGCAGCGCGTACCCCGGCGGCCTCTACCGCCAGTGGAGCGGCACCTCGATGTCGACCCCGTTCGTCGCGGCCACGGCGGCGCTGCTGCTGGGCGACCATCCGTACTGGGACCACGAGGACCTCGTCGATCGCCTGGCCTCGGCGGCGACGCCGCTCGTCCACGTGAGCGCGGATCGAGTCGGCATGATGGGCGCGGGCATGCTCAACGCCGGCGACGCGCTGGCGCCCGACGCGACCGGGGGCGACCAGGCCGCGATCCAGCAGCCGGGCCGGCACTGATCCGTCGCGGGAGCCGACGGGCCCGGCGTGGCGACCGCCGGGCCCGTCGGCTTTTCGCACCCGCGTGCGGGCGGTATCTTCCCCGCCGCTTCGCCGCCCGATGCCGACCCACTCCACCGAGGTACGCATGACCCCGAACGAACGGTCCTCGCACCCCTACCTGCGCGGCTCTCGCATCCAGCCCCAGCCCATCACCGGCCAGGAGAGCGTCGCCGAGCTCGTGGACCGGGCGTTCCTCGCGTACAACGGCGCGCGCCTGCGCGAGGGTGCGCGCCTGCTGGTCGAGCGCATGCTGCAGGACGACGTCACGGTGGCGCTCTCGGTCACGGGCGCGCTGACGCCCGCGGGCCTCGGCATGAGCGCGATCATCCCGCTCATGGAGGCGGGCTTCGTGGACTGGATCGTGTCGACGGGCGCGAACCTCTACCACGACGCCCACTTCGGCCTCGGGCTGGCGCTCCACCAGGGCACGTTCCAGGTGGACGACGTCGAGCTGCGAGACAAGGGCGTCGTGCGCATCTACGACATCTTCTTCGACTACCACGTGCTGCTCGATACCGACGCCTTCTTCCGCGAGATCATCGCCGGGCCCGAGTTCCAGCGCCCGATGAGCACGGCCGAGTTCCACCACCTGTGCGGCAAGTACCTGCGCGCGCGCGAGGAGGCGCTCGGCGCCGGGCGCCGTTCGCTGCTCGCGGCGGCGTACGAGTTCGGCGTGCCCATCTACACGTCGTCGCCGGGCGACTCGTCGATCGGCATGAACGTGGCGGCCAAGGCGCTCGAGGGCAACCGCCTGCTGCTGGACGTGAACGCCGACGTCAACGAGACGGCCGCGATCGTCTGGGACGCGAAGGCCTCGGGCGGCAGGAGCGCCGTGTGGATCCTGGGCGGCGGCAGCCCGAAGAACTTCCTGCTGCAGACCGAGCCGCAGATCCAGGAGGTCCTCGGCATCGCCGAGAAGGGGCACGACTACTTCCTCGCCGTCACCGACGCGCGCCCCGACACCGGCGGGCTCTCGGGCGCCACGCCCGCCGAGGCCGTGAGCTGGGGCAAGATCGACCCCGACCAGCTCCCGGGCACGGTGATCTGCTACGCCGACTCCACGATCGTGCTGCCGCTGCTGACCGCGTACGCGCTGGCGCGGCACGCGCCGCGCCAGCGCAAGCGCCTCTACGACCGGCGCGACGACCTCATGCGCCGCCTCAAGGACGCCTATCACGCCCACGGCCGCGCGAGCGAGGGCGCGGCGAAGGGCTGACCGCCGCGGCACCGGCGCGGGGCGCCCCGGGACGGGGCGGAACGCGTTCGCGTGCCAGCCGTTCCCGGGCGCGCACCGCCGGCCGCCTGACCCGGCGGCCGGGACCCGCCGGGCGCCTCGCACGGCGCCGCGAGGTGGGCAGCCCGTTCCGCGTGGCCCCCCCCGGCTATTCCGTGTGATCACACATTTTGCGTGCCGGGAGCGGAATTCGGGCGACAAGCGCCGCGCCCCGCGCTAACCTGCACCAAGATTCACAAGGCCGAGTACGGTCCACTCACCCCACGGGTTGGACACCTTTCCGGAGCGGGCCCGCGTCTCCATCCGCGTGCCACCCCCGCGACACCCGCACGTGGAGAGAAACGCCGTGCAGACCCCGACTCGATGGATTCTCGTCGCAGCGCTCGCCACCCCGTCGCTCCTCCTCCTCGCCGCAGCCTCCGGCGCGGCGCCCGACGGCAAGAAGCTCTTTACCGAGAAGGGATGCGTCGCCTGCCACGCGGTGGACGCCCCCTCCGTCGGCCCCGGCCCCGAGCTCACGCAGGTCGGCTACCAGCGCGACGCCGCCTGGCTGCGCACGTGGCTCGCCGACCCGCAGAAGGTCAAGCCGGGCACCCAGATGCCCAAGCTGCCCCTCAAGCCCGACGAGGCCGACGCGATCATCGCGTACCTGCTCGCCGCCAGGCGTCCGATTCCCGCCGCCGACTCGACCAGCGGCGAGAAGCTGTTCTCGGATTACCAGTGCAACGCCTGCCACCGCGTGCACGGCAAGGGCGGCAAGCCGCAGTTCCCGGACCTCGCACAGGAGTCGAAGGACCACGACGCGGCCTTCCTCGAGCGCTGGCTCCAGAACCCCTCGGCCGTGAAGCCGGGCACGTTCATGGCCCGCTTCCCGCTGACCGCTTCGCAGCGGCATGCCCTCGTCGAGTACATCACGTCCATCAACATCCGGAAGTAGCCTTCCCCCACCCCCACCATGGATTGGAGGAGTCGCATGCGCGCCATTCGCACCATGCTGTGGACCGTCGTCGGGATCGCGGCCGCGGGCCTGACGCTGACGCCGACGCGATCCGAGTCCCTGCCGCTGTTCGCGCGGAAATACAACATGCCGTGCACGAGCTGCCACATGGCGTTCCCGCGCCTGAACAAGTTCGGCATGGCGTTCCGCCAGAACGGCTACCGCATGCCCGGCGCCAAGGGCGAGTCGCCGTGGGAGAGCGGCGCGTTCCCGCTCTCGCTGGTGGGCAACGTCGGCGTGACGGTGACGACCACCGACTCCGTCGTGGGTCCGCTGCCCGCGCACCGCCAGGCCTACACGACCAGCGCGTTCGAGCAGAACACGGTGGAGTTCCACACCGCCGGCACGCTCGCGGAGAAGGTCACGTTCCACTTCGACAACAACTTCGCCGGCGTGAGCGGCCCGCTCGAGAGCGGCATGGCGTTCGTGCAGTTCGACGACCTCAACGGGAACGGCGCGCTCAACTTCAAGGCGGGCATCTACGACGAGGACATCCCGTACATCGCCGACTCGCGGCGCACGACGTGGACCCACTACCTCGCGCCGGTGACGCTCGGCGCCGCCGGCATGGAGGTGAACGGCACCCGGTCCGGGTGGACGTACGCGGTCGGCGTGATGAACAGCGGCCGCACGATGGGCAAGCCGGCCGACAAGACCCTCAACAACCTCGAGGACCCGTACGCGTGGCTCATGCGGGACCTCGGCGACAAGGCGATGGTCACGGCGCGCGTGTTCTCGGACAACCAGGACCCGCGCGACCCGACCAAGTCCGGCTCGCGGCACACGCAGTCCGAGCTGAACGCCTACGTCGGCGGCGCGAACTGGTGTGTCATCCCGGGCTTCACGTACGAGCAGTTCGCCGATGCCAACGACACCCAGCGGGACAAGGTGATGACGGGCATGCTCGAGGCGACGACGCACCTGGACACGAACAACCGCTGGTGGCTGACGGCCCGCTACGAGCTGCAGCACAACCCCAAGTTCGACTACCAGGGCGTCACCGCGTTCCCCGAGATGGACGTGGCCCAGCTCGTCGCCAACATCGGCTACTACGTCAACCCGAATGCCAAGGTCGCGGCCGAGTTCACACACCTGTCGAGCAACGTGCTCTCGCCCGACGTCGTGCCCAACTCGGACCAGCTCCAGCTCTACGTCCACGTCGGCTACTGAGTCCCCCGCCGACGCACGGGGCCCCGCGGCGATCGCCCGCGGGGCCCGTGTGTTTCGTGCGCGACGGCGCGATCAGCGCGCGTCGAACTCCGCGCGCGTCGCCACCGCGATGGGCTGCAGCTTGCGGCCCGCGAGCGCCCCGTTGAGCGACGTGCGCTCGGCGCCGAACGCGGTCGACGCGTCCGCCTTCGCCCTGTCGAGGTCGCGCGCGAGCCGGTCCGCCGCAGCCTCCTGCGAGCCGGTGGGCCGGCCGTCGTAGCCGTTCACCTTGCCGTAGAGGTCGCCCAGCTCCTCGCGCAGGCGCACCTCGCCGGTCAGCCGTCCTTCGCGCAGCGCGACCAGGGTGCCGCGCAGCGCGTCGAGCCGGTCGGCCCAGCCGCCCAGCCGCTTCGCGAGCGCGTCCTTCGCGCCCAGCGCCGCGGCGCGCGCGCGGGCCTGGTCGCCGGCGTCCTTGAGCGTGCCCACCGTGTACGAGAGGTCGCCGAGCATCGCGTACAGCCGGTTCACGAGCGCCACCTGCGCCGCCCGGTCCTCCGGCGTGTGCGTCGAGCGCGGGTCGGGCACGAGCCGGATGCTCGACAGCAGCGTGTCGCGGTTGCGGATGAGGCGGACGCCGTACTCGCCCGCGGCGGCGCGCGGGCCGACGAACGCGAAGAAATTGGGCACGAGGTTCGCCGCCGGCGGGATCTTGGGACCCTTGAGCCGCATCGCCCAGTGGACGCGGTTGATGCCGCGCCGCTTCGTGCCGTCGATCCGCTGCAGGACCTTGCCCTGCGCATCGAGCACCTCCACGCGCAGGTCCCCGATGAGGTGCCGCTTCTTGAGGTAGTAGGTGATGCTCGCGCTCTCGGAGGGGCTTTCGCCCGAGTACTCCGTGTCGCCGTCGAAGCGCTGCTCCTCGCTCGGGATGACGAGCACCGACGGGCGCGACGGCAGCAGCGCGGCGTCGTGCCCGAGCACCTCGGGCGTGAGCGCGCGCACCGGCGTGAGGTCGTCGACGACGTAGATGCCGCGCCCGTGCGTCGCGATCACGAGGTCGCCCTCGCGTGCCTGGATCGCGAGGTCGCGCACGGCCACGTCCGGGATCCCGGCGTGCACCTGCGCCCACTGGGCGCCGGCGTCGAGCGAGCAGAACAGGCCCATCTCGGTGCCGAGGAACAGCAGCCGCGGGTTCTGCACGTCCTGCAGCACGACGTGGGCGTAGCCGCGCAGGTTCGAGTCGGCCAGGGCCGTGAACGTGGCGCCGAAGTCCCGCGTCACGAAGACGTGCGGCGCCATGTCGCCGAGCATGTGGCCGTCCGCCGTGACGAAGCAGGTGGCCGGATCGTGCGGCGACGGGCAGACGCTCGAGATCCACGTCGCGGGCACGAGCCCCGGCAGGCGCTTCGTCATGTTCGTCCAGGTCCGGCCGCCGTCGCGCGTGAGCTGCAGGTTGCCGTCGTCGGTGCCGACCCAGACCACCTGCGGGTCCTTCGGCGACTCGCCGATGGTGTAGATCGTGCAGTTGTTCTCCGCGGACGAGTTGTCGATCGACAGGCCGCCCGACTCCTCCTGCCTCTGCTTGCGCGGGTCGTTCGTGGTCAGGTCGGGCGAGATCCGCTCCCACGTGTCGCCCCGGTCGCGCGAGCGGTAGAGGAACTGCGCGCCGACGTAGATCGTGCCGTCGCGCGTCGGGCTCACGTGGATCGGCGCGTTCCAGTTGAAGCGCAGCTTGGGCTCGCCCTCGCGGCGCGCGGGCTGGATGCTCTTCGACTCGCCGGTCGACATCCGGCGGCGCGAGATCTCGCCGCCCTGGTACTCGCTGTAGACGACGTCGTCGTCCTTCGGGTCCGGGAACGCCCACATGCCGTCGCCGCCGTTCACGTTCTGCCAGACGTGGTTCGGGATGCCGCCGCTGCGGCGCGACGGGCCCATCCACGTGCCGTTGTCCTGCAGGCCGCCGTAGACGTCGTACGGCCAGCGGTCGTCCGTGCTCACGTGGTAGAACTGCGCCACCGGGAGGTTGGGGATCGCGCGCCACGTCGCGCCGCGGTCCTGCGAGATGTACACGCCGCCGTCGCAGCCGAGGATCATCCACTCGGGGTTGCGCGGGTCGATCCACACCGCGTGCACGTCGCTGTGGTAGCTGGCGCCCATGAAGCCGCCCGAGCCGCCGAACGTGGCGCCGGCATCGTCGCTCACCGCGAGGTTGAGCCCGCACTTGTAGACCCGGTCCGCGTTCTTCGGGTCCGCGACCACGCGCGCGAAGTAGAACGGCCGCCAGGTGACGCTCATGTTCGTGTCGTTGAGCCGCGTCCAGTGCTCGCCGCCGTCGTCGGAGCGCCAGAACGCCGTGGTCGCGGCCTCGACCGAGGCGTACACGCGGCCCGGCTTCGCGGGCGAGGGGGCGATGCCGATGCGCCCGAGGGGGCCGGTGGGCAGGCCGCCCGAGAGGCGGCGCCACGTCGTGCCGCCGTCGGTGCTCTTGTAGAGCCCGCTGCCCGGGCCGCCCGAGGTGAACTCCCACGGCTTGCGCCGGAACTGCCACATGGACGCGTAGAGCGTGTTCGGGTCGTGCGGGTCCATCGCGAGGTCAGCGGCGCCCGTGTCCTCGTTCACGTACAGCACCTTCTGCCACGTCCGCCCGCCGTCGCGCGTGCGGTAGACGCCGCGGTCGGGGCTCGGGTTCCACAGCGCGCCCGTCGCCGCGACGAGCACCGTCTCCGGGTGTTGCGGATCGACGACGATGTCCGCGATGCGCTCGGTCTTCTCGAGCCCGAGCTTCTCCCAGTTGTCGCCGTCGTCCCGCGTGCGCCAGATGCCGGCGCCCACCGAGACGCTGTTGCGGACCCACGTCTCGCCCGTGCCCACCCACACCGTCTTGGGGTCGGCGGGCGAGACGCGCACGGCGCCGATCGACATCGGCTGCTTGTCGAACACGGGCTTCCACGTCGTGCCGCCATCCTTCGACCGCCATACGCCGCCGTCGGCCGTGCCGACCCAGAGCGTCACGCGGTCGCCCGGCACGCCGTCGATGCAGCTCACGCGGCCGCTGGTGACCGCGGGCCCGATCGCGCGCGCGTGCAGGCCCTCGAACATGTCGGAGTCGAACTTCCAGTCGTCGGCGCGCGCGGTCGCGGCGAGCGCGAGGCACGCGAGGACCGCCACGCACGCCAGCGGGCGGTGTGCGATCGGCATTCGCATGGGGCGTGTCTCCTGGGAAGGGGCGCGGGGGCGG
>JBAIWU010000318.1:0-2593 GCA_037917155.1 Candidatus Eiseniibacteriota bacterium | reverse complement strand
GCAGGTACTCGGTCACCCCCTCGACGACGCCCAGCGCCAGGCTCAGCAGGTAGTCGTGCATCAGACCCTGTCCCAGAGGAGCGCGACCAGCCCCACAAGCATGGCCGCCTTGAGCGCGCCACGCCCGGCCGCCACGCGCCCGCGCAGCAGTCGGGCGACGAGCACCAGGAGCCCGGCGTCCAGCAGCGCGACGGGGACGCCGTAGCGCCACCCGTACCATCCGGCGGCCCAGGGCACGAGCGAGGCCGGCACGAAGACGGCCAGCGCGCCGGCCGCGGCCAGGAAGCCCGCTTCGCTTCCCCACACGATCGGTATGGTGCGCCGCCCCAGCGCGAGGTCGCCCGCGACGTCCTCGATGTCCTTGACGATCTCGCGCGCGAGGTGCAGCAGCCCGGCGAGCACGAAGGGCACCAGGCCGGCGCGCCAGTCGCCCACGGCCATCGCGCCGTAGACCAGCGGAACGCTGGCCACCACCGCCACCGCGAGGTTTCCGCGGATGCCGCGCGACTTCAGGTACGGGGAGTAGACGAGCATCACCGCGAGCGCCAGGAGCGCGAGGACGAACAGCGCGCGGCTCACCCACCACGCCGCGAACAGGCCGAAGCCGCCGGCGACGCCCGAGATCCCCATCGCCGCGCGCCGGGTCAGCTCGCCGGTCACCCGCGGCCTGAGCGGCCGGTTGACGCGGTCCGCCTCGACGTCGAACACGTCGTTGGCCGCGTTCCCCGCGGCGCCCAGGCCGAGCGCGCTCGCCATCGCCCAGGCGAGCGCCGCCGGAATCGCGACCTGCCCCAGCGCGAGGAACCCGCCGACCGCGACGCCGCCCGCCGCGAGCAGCAGGTTGCGGGGCCGGACCAGCGCGAACGCGCTACGCGCCGGCGACCGACGCATAGAACTCCTCGTACTGCGGCACCACGCGCTCGGTCGAGAACTCGCCCGCGCGCCGGCGCGCCGCCGCCGACGCCGCCTTCCACTTTCCGTTCTCGAGCAGCGCCGTCGCGCCGGCCGCCAACGTATCCACGTCGCCTACGGGCCCGAGGAACCCGGACACGCCGTGCTCGACCACTTCGGGCAGCCCGCCGGCGTCGGTGCCCACCACCGGCACGCCGGTCGCCAGCGCCTCGAGCGCCGAGAGACCGAAGGACTCGACGTCGCTGGGCAGCAGGTAGAGGTCCGCCCAGCGCAGCGCCTGCGCCACGTCCTCGACCTTGCCCAGGAACCGCACCCGGCGCGCGATGCCCAGCTCCTCGGCGACCCGCTCGGCGAGCGGCCGGTCGGGGCCGTCGCCCACCAACACCAGCCGCGACGGGATCTTCTCCCGCACTTTCGCGAAGATGCGCACCACGTCCGCGAGCCGCTTGACGGGCCGCATGTTCGAGATGTGCATCAGGATCTTCTCGTCCGCGCCGTCGCCGCAGGTGCCGCTCGCGCGCGGATGGAACTCGTTCAAGTCCACGAAGTTCGGGATGACCTCGATCTCGCACGTCGTGCAGCCGAACGCGCGGTAGGTCTCGGCCCTGAGGTACGCGGAAACGGCCGTGACCGCATCCGAGTGCTCGATCGAGTACTTGGTGATGGTCTGGTAGCTCGGGTCCTGCCCCACCAGCGTGATGTCGGTGCCGTGCAGCGTCGTCACGACCGCGACGCTGTGGTCGGCGCCCAGGAGCTGCTTCGCCTCGATGGCGCTCATCGCGTGCGGGATCGCGTAGTGCGCGTGGATGACGTCCAGCTCTTCCTTCGCGGCCACCTGGTGCAGCATCACGGCGAGCGCGAGCGAATACGGCGGGTGCTCGAAGAGCGGGTACGCCCCGATCTTCACCTCGTGGAATGTGACGCGCTCGTTGAAGCCCTTGAGCCGGAACGGCTGGGCATAGGAAACGAAATGCACGTCGTGGCCGTGCTGGGCCAGCGCGAGCCCCAGCTCGGTGGCGACGGCGCCCGAGCCGCCGTAGGTCGGATAGCAGACGATGCCGATGCGCATGAGCTAACGTGCCGCCGCAGGATAGCGGGCCGCTACCTCCCGCGCCACTGCCGGCGGCTCCGCCGCGGCGTCCAGCACGAGCACGCTCCCCCGCAGCTGGTGGCGGAACCACGTTTCCTGCCGCTTCGCGTACCGTCGCGTCGCCGCGGCGATCGCCCGCTCCAGCTCGGCCGCGGGCAGCTCACCGGCGAGGTGCGCCGCCACCTCGCGGTAGCCCACGCCGCTCAAGCCGGGCGCGTCCCGCGGCACGCCGGCGGCGAGCACGCCCCGGACCTCGTCCACCAGCCCCGCCGCGAGCATCGCCCGCGTGCGCGCCAGGATCCGCGCCGCGAGCGTTTCCCTGGGCAGCGTGAGCAGCACGTGCCAGGGCACGAGGCCGCGCGGGCGCGCGGGGGCGGCTTGCAGCTCGGACAGCGCGCGGCCCGAGAGCAGCGCGACCTCCACGGCGCGTGCGGCGCGCTGCGCGCCACCCCCGCGGAAGCCGCGGTCGAGCCGCCGGGCCCAGCGGCCGAGCGCTTCGCTGGGGAGTCGAGCGAGCGCGTCGCGCAGACGCTGCCGGCGGCCGGCGTCCAGCGGCGGCTCGTCGAACAGCCCCTCGAACAGCGCCCGGAG
>JBAIWU010000317.1:0-1585 GCA_037917155.1 Candidatus Eiseniibacteriota bacterium | reverse complement strand
CGCATGCGGCGCCATGTCATCCGGCCCCTCGGTGTCGTGCACGTAGGCGGGTTCGTCGTCGGGCGCGAGGTCGTTGAGTTAATTCCCGGTCAGGGCTTTGCCTGCGCCTCGGTGAGCGCCTGCTTGGCGCCGTCGGCGAGGAGCCAGATGTCGGCGGTAAGGGTGACGAAGTCGTAGCCGCGCGCGTAGAAGCCGGGCGCGGCGCGGGGGTGGCGCGCGACGCCGCCGAGCCATTTGCCCGCGGCCTTGGTGCGGCGCTCGAGGTCGGCGACGAGGGCGTGGAGCTTGGGGTCGTCGTAGGCGCCGTACTGGGCGAGGCGGGAGAAGTCGGTCGCGAGGTCGGCGGCGAGGTCGCCGGGGCCGGAGATGATCATGTCCAGGCCCTCGACTTGCAGGATGGCGTCGAGGTTCTCTACGCCCTTGCGCGTCTCGATGATCGCCGCGACGAGCAGCTCGTCGAGGTAGGCGCGCGGGTACTCGGTCTCGGCGAGGCCCCACTTGGCCGCGCGCGACTCGGGGTAGCCGACGCCGCGGTGGCCGCCCTGCGGCCGGTAGCGCGTGGCGGCGACCACGGCGCGCGCCTCCTCGGCGGTCTCCACGGTGGGCACGACGATGCCGTCCACGCCCGCATCGAGCGCGCGCTTCACGTACACGGGGTCGTGCGAGGGCACGCGCAGGAGCATGGCCGTGTCGCTCGCCTGCGCCGCGCGCAGCTGCTCGATGAGCGTGCGGAAGTCGGCGCCGATGTGCTCGTGGTCGACGATGAAGGCATCGAACCCACAGAGCGACAGCAGCTCGGTCGAGTCGCCGCCGGCGAGGAAGATCCAGCAGCCGGTGGCGCGCTCGCGCGCGCGCAGCTTTCGTTTCAGGCGGTTGGGGCGGAGCATGACGGGTTCCTCTATGGTACGTGGTTCGCGCCGGGGCATCGGGCGGCCGCTGTAGGATGGCTTTCCAGGATGACGGCCTGCCCCAAGTGCGGGTATGTGCGCAAGCCTTCGGACACGGCGCCCGGCTGGCAGTGCCCCTCCTGCGGCATTGCGTACGCGAAAGTGCAGGCCGCGGCTTCCGCTGCGTTTGCCGCCGGACCGGTAGATGCGCATCTGACGGTCGAGTCGAAGGAGGGGCTGGGCTGGTACGCGCTGGGCGCGGTCGTGTGGCTCGGCTTCGTGGCGTTCCTCCTCACGGGCCTCGCCAGGACGTTCAGGGAGGCGCCGTTCGTAGCGGTGGCGTTCTTCGGGGTGCTTCTCTGGGTCGCGTGGATGGTGGCGCGCTGGGGGCTGCGCGGGCTGGGCGCGTACATGAACTTCGGCACGGTGCGGGTGGCGCTCGCGCGCGCGCCGGCGGTGGGCGGCGAGCTGAAGGGGTTCGTCGCGTTCGAGCCGGGCGCGGCGGCGCTCGCGAAGCTGGAGGCCGAGCTCGCCTGCGTGCAGACGGTGGAGGTGGAGGGCAAGCGCGCGGCGCCGCCGCCGCAGGAGATCTTCTGCGAATGGGCGGAGCTCGCGGTCGAGGCCGCGCCGGGCGGGCGGCGCGCGCCGTTCGCGTTCGCGATTCCCGCCTACGCCCAGCCGAGCGGCGAGGCCGAGCC
>JBAIWU010000316.1:0-1920 GCA_037917155.1 Candidatus Eiseniibacteriota bacterium | reverse complement strand
CTCGCACAGCCGCTCGAGCGAGCGCCCGGCGGCGAGCGCGGTCACGGCGAGCCGGTCGCGCTCGCGCGCCGCCACCGCGAGCGCCTGCGCGCCGATCGAGCCCGTCGAGCCCAGCACCGCGAGCTCGCGCGCGGCGGGCGCCGGCGGGCTCATATGCACCCCGGCGCGGCGCTCATGGCACCTGGAACACCACGACCTTGAGGTAGTAGTAGACGAGCGGCGCGCCGAAATAGAGGCTGTCGAAGCGGTCGAGGATGCCGCCGTGCCCCGGGATGTAGTCCGAGGAATCGCCGCTGTCCGAGTCGCGCTTGAGCAGCGACTCGACGAGGTCGCCCACCTGCCCGCAGATCCCCACGAGCACGCCGATCGCGAGGGCGTCCGCGTCGCGCAGCCACGGCAGGCCGGCGCGCGAGTGCATGAACGTGTGCGCGCCCGCCCACGCGCCGAGCACGGCGAACGCGAAGCCGCCGAGCGAGCCCTCGACGGTCTTGTGCGGCGAGATCGCGCCCCACGGCCGCGTGCGCCCGAGCCAGCGCCCGATCGCGTAGGCGCCGGTGTCGCAGCTCCACGTCACGAGGAACGCGAACAGCACGATGCGCGCGCCGTCGGGGTACGCGAGGCCCGCGCGCCACGGCAGCTCGCGCAGCAGCAGGAAGTGCGCGGACAGCCAGCCCACGTAGAGCACGCCGAACACGGTCACGGACATGCTCTCCACGATCCCTCGGCGCTCGGGGTGCCGCAGCGCCAGCGCGAGCAGCAGGAGCAGCGCCGCGGTCGCGAGGAACGCCGCGTTCGGCGTGTGCGGGCGGTACGCGAGCCCCAGCACGACGAGCGCCGCCGCGTAGCCCAGCCACGCCTCGGGCCGGTGGCCCTTGGCGCGCATCATGCCGTAGAACTCGGCCAGCCCCGCGAGCGTCTCCCACGCCACGAAGCCGAAGAACGCCAGCCCGCCGGCCCGCGCGAGCAGGATGAGCAGTGGCACGAACAGCACGCCGCTCGCGAGGCGCAGCCCGAGCGACCACGATCCGGACTTGGTCCGGCGGACCGGCTCCGCCCCGGCGTCCGGGACGGGCGAAGGGACGGGATCGGGCATGCCGGGGCTCGTCAGTCGGTCCGCCCGAAGCGGCGCTCGCGGCCCTGGTACTCCGCGATGGCCTGGTAGAGGTGGCGCCGGCGGAAGTCCGGCCAGAGCGTGTCGGTGATCCACAGCTCGGTGTACGCCATCTGCCAGAGCAGGAAGTTCGAGATGCGCATCTCGCCGCTCGTTCGGATGAGCAGGTCGGGATCCGGCAGGCCCGCGGTGTAGAGGTAGGTCGAGAACAGCGCTTCGTCCACGCGCGCGGGGTCGACCTCGCCCGCGATCCCGTCGCGCAGCAGCCGCCGGATCCCGTCGACGATCTCGGCCCGCCCGCCGTACGACAGCGCGAGGTTGAGCAGCATGCCGGTGTTCTCGGCGAGGTGGTCCTGCGTGTCGGCGATCTCGCGCCGCACGGGCGCCGGCAGCTCGTGCACGCGGCCGATGACCTGCAGGCGCACGTTGTTCGCGCGCAGCTCGCGCCGCTCGGCCTTGAGCGTCTGGCGCAGGATCGTCATGAGCGCGCCCACCTCGCGCGCCGGCCGCTGCCAGTTCTCGACCGAGAACGTGTACAGCGTGAGCACCTCGACGCCGAGCTCGACGCAGCCCTTCACGGTCTCGCGGACCGACTCTCGCCCGGCGCGGTGGCCCATCAGGCGGGGCACGCCCCGCGCCTTCGCCCAGCGGCCGTTGCCGTCCATGATGACGGCGACGTGCCGCGGGAGGTTGCCGCGGGCGATGAGGTCGTGCGGGGTCGGGATTCGGGTCGACAACGCGTCTCCGCGTGCAGCTCGGGAAGGAGGAACGCGGGCCGGGGACCGCGCCCTGGCCCGCGACGGTCCGGT
>JBAIWU010000315.1:0-7644 GCA_037917155.1 Candidatus Eiseniibacteriota bacterium | reverse complement strand
CGCAGGCCGGCGGTGCGGCGCGCCATCATCGCCGAGGCGAGGTCGCGGGCTCGCCCGGCGCGGGGCGCGCGCACGACGAGCGCGCCGCCCTCGAGGCGCGCGCTCTCGCCCGCGCGCGGGGTGCCCGGCCACTCGCGGACCTCCGGGGCGTCGCCCGTCCAGGCGAGGCGCGACTCGAAGAACGGCCGGTCGGCCGGGGTCGCGAGCAGGGCCGCGAGCGCGCCCAGCGAGGCGCCGGCGGCGATCGCGAGCGCGATCACCAGCGCGCGGTGCGGACCCGGGGGCAGCGGTCGGAAGGCGTCGTCCCTGGCGCTCATCGAGGGGGGTGGAAGGTCGCACGTCCCGGCGCCGCATCGTGCGACGCCCCGGGCACCGTACGCGTGCGGGCCGCGCCCGGTCAAGCCCGGACGCGGCCCGTTGCGTCGTCGCCGCCCGCCTCAGGCCGCGGCGCGCTCGCCCTCGGCCCTCGCCGTCGGCACGGTGAACCAGAACGTGCTGCCTTCGCCGGGGGTGCTGGTCACGCCGATGCGACCGCCGTGCTGCTCGACGATGCCCTTGCTGATCACGAGCCCGAGCCCGGTGCCGCCGGCGCGGCGCGTCGAACTCGAGTCGATCTGCTGGAACTTGCGGAACAGCTTGGGCAGGTCGTTCGCCGCGATGCCCGCGCCGTGGTCGCGCACGGACACGCGGATCGCCTCGTCCTCGCGCGCCGCCGCGACCTCGATCGCGCCGCCGCCGGGCGAGAACTTGATGGCGTTCGAGAGCAGGTTGGTGATCACCTGCGCGATGCGGTGCGCGTCCATCGCGGCGTCCGGCAGGTCCGGCGGCAGGTCGATCGCGAGCCGGATGCGGCGCTCGTCGATGAGCAGGCGCAGGTTGTGCGCGGCCTGCTCGATCACCGGCTCGAGGCGCTGCCGCTCGATCGCCATCGTCAGCGACGCCGACTCGAGCTTGGAGAAGTCGAGGATGTCGTTGATGAGGAGCAGCATGCGCTCGGCGTTCGCGTGGGCGATCGTGAGCAGCTTGGTCTGCTGCTCGTTGTTCTTGAAGTAGCGGTCGTCGCTGAGCAGCTCGAGCGCGCCCTTGACCGACGTGAGCGGCGTGCGCGTCTCGTGCGAGACGGCGGCCACGAAGTCGGATTTCATGCGGTCGAGGCTCTTCGTGTGCTCGAAGAGCTGCGAGTTGCGCACCTGCACCGCGGCCTGGGAGGCGAACAGCGTGAGGAACTCCTGCTCGCTCTGGCCGAAGCCCTCGGGCCGGTCGAGCGCCACAAGCACGCCGAGCGACTCGTCGCCCTGCGGCAGCGGCACCGCGAGCAGCGAGCGGGCCGGGTCCGCCGCGCCGGGCACCGCGAACGGCCGGCCGTCGGGCGCACCCTCGAGCACCGGCGAGCGGTTGAAGGCCGCGAGCCCGACCGGGCCGACGCCCGCGATCACCGGCGCCGCCGAGCCGCCGGTCGTGGCCAGCGTCGCGCCGTGCGCGGCCACCGCGCGGTACTCGCCCGTGTCCTCCTGGCGCAGGTAGACGAGCGCCGCGCGGGCTCCGGTCAGGTCGGCGGTGGACGCGGCGATGCGCTGCAGCCGCGGCTCCAGGCCGAGGTCGGCGCCGATCTCGATGTTGACGCGGTACAGCGATCGGAGCTGCCACGTCGCGCGCTCGACGCGCTCGCGCAGCTCCTGCTCGTGCCGCTGCAGGCGCTCGAGCAGCGCGCGGTTCTCGGCGCGCAGGCGGCGGTTGCGCAGGCGCTTCTCGATCATCACCGGCAGGTCGGCGATGTCGTCGAACGGCTTGGTGACGTAGTCGTCGGCGCCCTGGCGCAGCGCGTCGATCGCGGTCTGCACGGAGGCGTAGCCCGTCATCAGGATGACCGCGACCTCGGCGTCGATGCCGCGCGCGTGACGCATGACGTCGAGGCCGGACTTCCCGGGCAGGCTGATGTCGGTGAGGATGAGGTCGGGCAGCGACTCGTCGACGAGGCGCATGGCCTCCTCGGCCGAGGTCGAGAACCGCAGCGCGTAGGGCTGGTCGGTGAGGATCTCGCGGATCACGTCCGCGACCGTGGCGTCGTCCTCGACCACGAGCACGCGGGCCTGCGCGCAGGACGCGGCCGCGCCGTCCTCGGGGGCCTTCGCGGGGGGTTCCGGGGAACGTTCCTTGTCGCTCATGGAGTCCTCGTTCGGGGGAGGCTCAGTGCGCGTGCGACGGCCCGTTGGCCGCCGTGCGCCGGCGGCCGGCCTTCTTGGCGAGTCCCAGTGCCTGCTCCGCCGCGGCGAGCAGCTCCGTGGCGTCCAGCCCGTCCCGCGGCGTCGCCGCGACGCCCGCCGAGCAGCTGAGGCGGCCGGCGCGCGCGAACCGGTGCTCCTCCAGCGCGTGGCGCAGGCGCTCCGCGAGACGGCGCGCCGGCGCGAGGTCGCAGTCCGGCAGGATGGCGCCGAACTGGTCGCCCGAGAGCCGCGCGAGGAAGTCGCCGTCGCGCAGCGCCACCTTGAGCACGAGCGCGCACTCGGCGAGCACCTCGTCGGCGACCGGCCGGCCGAAGCGCGCGTCGAGCGCCGCGAAGTGGTCGAGGTCGAGCGTCACCACGGCGAGCGGCACGCCCGTGCGCTGCGCCCGGCCGAACTCCTCGAGCAGCCGCTGGTGGAACGCCTTGCCGTCCGCGAGCCCGGTGACCGGGTCGCGCCCGGGGGCGCGGCGGAGCCGCTCGAGCTCGAGCCGCGCGCCCAGCGCGGCGCCGAGCGCGCCGGCGGCCGTGCGGACGAGCGACTGCTGCTCCGGCTTCCAGCGCTGCCCGCGGCGGCCGCGCAGGTCCAGCGCGCCGACGCGCTCGCGGCCACGGAACAGCGGCACGCCCATGCACTGGCGCAGGTCGCCTGGCGCGGACTGCCAGTCGCCGCGCGCGCACCACGGCTCGAGCCGCCCCTGGGGCCCGAGCGCGTGCAGCGCCACGCCCTCGCAGTCGAACGCGGCCAGCAGCGAATCGAGCGCGCGCGACAGCGCCGCGGGATCGGACTGCGACGCGAGCAGCGCCTCGCAGGCGTCCCACAGGCAGCCGGATGCCGCGCGCCGGTCGGCGACGCGGAGCGCGGTCCCTCTGCCGCGCGCGTCGCCCTTGCGGTCGCCCGGGGTCGACGGACCCTGCGGGCGGCGCGGCTCAGGCCGCGCGGGCAGCGGGAGACGAGCCACCGCAGGACGCCTTGAGCTGGCGGAGACGGCCTGCCGCTTCTTGGATTCGGCCGGATTCACGGAGAACGACCTCCAGGCGCTCGCGGATGCCGGGAACCTGCACCGCGGGGTTCATGAGCAGCAGCTGGGCGTTGCCTCGAATGCCCACCAGCGCGTTGTTGATCTCGTGATGCGCGCCGAGGACGTCCGCGAGGCGGGCGTTCCAGGCGAGCTGCTGCATCCACCACTCGTCCACGGCCGCGCGGATCGCGGCCGCTCCCACCGCGTCACCCCGGGCCGCCGCCGCCTCGGCCTCCTGCGCGAGACGGTCCCGGAGCGCCTCCCACGGAGGCGCGAGCTCGCCCTCCCCGGGTCTCACGCCGCCTCCTCCCGAAGGCTCATGGCCTTGTGCACGCGCAGCTTCAGGCGCGCCATCGCGCGCGTGTGCACCTGCGAGACGCGCGACTCGGAGATGCCCAGCGTCCGCCCGATCTCCTTCAGCGTGAGGTGCTCGTAGTAGTAGAGCGCCACCACCAGCCGCTCCTGCTCGGGCAGCAGGTCGATCGTCTGCAGCAGCACCGTGCGCTGCTGGTCCTCCTCGAGCCGCGCCTCGAGGTCGGGCGCGGCCGGGTCCGCGAGGTGATCCGCCAGCGTGCCCTGGTCCTCGCCGTCGCTCGTCCGCGCCTCGTCCAGCGACACGAGCACGGCGCCGCGCACGTGGTCGAGCAGCCGGTAGAAGTCGTTCCGCGACATCTTCAGCTCGCGCGCCACCTCCTCCTCGGACGCCGCGCGGCCGAGCTTCTGGTCGAGCTTGCGCGTGACGCCGTCCAGGTTGCGCGCCTTGCGCCGCATCGAGCGCGACGCCCAGTCGAGCGCCCGGAGCTGGTCGAGCACCGCGCCCTTGATGCGCCACACCGCGTACGTCTCGAACTTCACGCCCTTGCCCGTGTCGAACTTCGCGTGCGCGTCCAGCAGTCCGAGCACGCCCGCCGAGTACAGGTCCTCGTGGTCCACGTTCCGCGGCAGCGTCGCCGCGACCCGCTCGACGACGTGGCGCACGAGCGGCGCGAAGCGCTTGAGCAGGTCGTTCTTGCCGTAGGTCACCGGAGCGGGCGCCGGCGCCGGCGCCGTCGCGCGGGCCGCGGCCCGGCCGCCGGGCACGACCTTGAGCGCCGGCCGGCGCGCGGACTTGGACGACGTGGTCTTGGTGCGGCGTCGGGACTCGGTCAGGGTGGCGGCGCGGGGCATGGGGATCCTCCTAGGCTTCGAGGCGCTGGGGCTGGACAGGTGCGGCTTCGTCGATCGACGGGCCCGTGGACAGGGGCTTCCACAACCGGGCGGCGAGCTGGCGATACGCGGCGGCGGCCGGCGACTTCGAGTACGCGGTCAGCACCGGCTCCTGCAGCCGGACCGCACGCGGCACGTGCGGGTCGAACGGCACGACGCCGAGGCAGTCGAGCTCGAGCTGCAGGAATCGGCGCGCCACGAGGCGGATGCGGTGCGACGTGTCCTCGGCATCCTCGGCGCCGGTCGCCATGTTGACGACGAGGCGCGGGGCGCGGGCCAGCCCGCCCTGCTGCTGGAGCAGCTTGACGAGCCCGTAGGCGTCGGAGAACGCCGGCATCTCGGGCGTGGTCACGACCAGCACGTCGTGCGCGATGCGGCAGAACTCCGTCGTCTGGCGCGAAACGCCCGACGCGGTGTCGATGAGCAGGACGTCCGCGCCGGCGTCGAGCGTGCCGAGCGAGCGCAGCAGCAGCTCGCGGCGGTAGTCGTCGAGGTCGGCCAGCTCGGGCGCGCCGGAGGCCGCAGGCACGAGCCGCACGTTGGCCGGACCCTCGACCACGATCTCGTCGAGCGTCTTCTGGCCCGAGAGCACGTGCTGGAGGTCGAAGCGCGGGTGCACGCCCAGCAGCAGGTCGAGGTTCGCCTGCGCGACGTCGCCGTCGAGCAGCAGCACGCGGGCGCCGCGCTCGCCGAGGGCGATCGCCAGGTTCGCGGCGAGGTTGCTCTTGCCGACGCCGCCCTTGCCGCTCGCGACGACGATCGTGTGCGCGCGCGAGCGCGTCCACTGCGCCGGGTGCTCGCCGGCGGTGGCGGGGGCGCCGGCCGCGGGCACGAGCTGCACCGGGGGCGCGGGCGCGCGCTTCGGGCCGCGCGCCCTCACGCGGCCTTCCCGTGCGGGAGCGCGCACAGCGCGCGGACGAACGACCAGTAGCGCAGCTGGTGGTGGCAGCGCGCGAGCGGCAGCTCCAGCCCCAGGCGCTGCAGCCGGCGCTGCTCCTCGTGCAGCGAGGCGACGGCCGCCTCGGCGGCGTCGAGCCGGGCCATGGCGCCGGCGGGCATCGCGCGCGACACGTCCGCGCTCGCGGTCAGGGGCGCGCCCGGACTCACGCCACCCTCCGCTGCGCCCGGTACCGGCGGGTCACGCCGGCCTCGGAGGCAATGCGGGCGAGCAGCGCCTCGAGCGACTGCTCGACCTGGCGCACGCTCATGCGCAGCACGCCGGCCGCCTCGAGCGGCGTCAGGCGCTCGACGAGCAGCAGCGCGAGCACCTGGCGGTCGCGCGGGGGCAACACCTCGATCGCGGCGTCGACGCGGACGCGCTCGGGCAGCCGGCTCACCTCGGCGGGCAGGCGGCGCATCACGCGGCCTTCTTCCGGCCGCCCGGACGCCGGGCGACGTTCTCGAACAGCGCCTGGCCCACCGAGCGGCGCAGCGCGTCCATCTGGAACGGCTTGGTGAAGAACTCGACGACGCCGGCGCGCCGCAGCTCGCGCGCCGAGTGATCGGTGCCGTACGCCGACACGAGGATGACCGGGCACGCGACGCGGGCGCGGCGCAGCTGGGCGGCGAATTCGAGCCCGCTCATGCCCGGAAGGCGCAGGTCGGTGATGACGAGATCGCACGCACCGTCGGCGAGCCAGGCCATCGCCTCCTCCGCCGAGCGGAAGGTGTCGATGGTGAAGCCGTCGTCGGCAAGGCCCTCCGCGAGCGCCCAGGAGGTGGTGGGTTCGTCTTCGACGATCAGGATGTGCGACATGGCGAGGTCGGCTCCGTGGGCGTGGGCGTGACGTGCGGACGCAAGGCGTTCTGCAGCACGTGTGCCACGCGGCCCATCCGGGAGGGCTTCGGGGACGCCCGGAACCCGTCGCGCCCCGCGCCGGGCGCTGGGGGCGCTCACCCAGAACGGCCCAGTGCGTTCGCGAAAGGCGAGTTAGCGGACGGGCGGCAAGGGGGTCCGGGGCGCCGGCAGGGCGCCGGAGGGCCCCCGCGCGGATGCCGCAAATGCTTGCGGCAGGCTCCCTGCCGGAAGCCTGCCGCTCAACCTCGCACCACCCGCCGGGGCGGCATGATTGCGTTTTGGTCGCTCCGGGGTGGCGTCACGCCCCGTCGGCCCCCTCGTCTGCATCGTCACCCAGGGCGTATTCCTTGAGCTTCGTTCGCAGCGTCTGGCGCGAGATCCCGAGCTGGGTGGCCGCCCGCGTCTTGTTCCCGCCGCAGACCTCGAGCGCGTGCTGGATCGCCATCTTCTCGATCTCGGTGAACGGCAGCACGACGCCGGCCGGGAACGGCTCGCCGGTCGCCGCGGCGCGCCCGGGGGCGCCGCCGCGCGCGATCTCGGGCGGCAGGTGCTCGGGCAGGATCTCCTCCTCGGCCTCGAGCAGGACGACGCGCTCGATCACGTTGCGCAGCTCGCGCACGTTCCCGGGCCAGGCGTAGGCCTCGAGCAGCGCCAGCGCGCGCGGGTCCAGCGCCGCCGGCGGCCGGCCCAGCTCGCGGCAGAAGCGCTGCACGAAGTGCTCGGCGAGCAGGCCGACGTCCTCGCGGCGCTCGCGCAGCGGCGGAACCTCGACGGGCACGACGTTGAGCCGGAAGTAGAGGTCCTCGCGGAAGCGGCCCTCGGCGACCATCTTCGCGAGGTCGCGGTGCGTCGCCGCCACGACGCGCACGTCGACGGTGATGTCCGCGTGCCCGCCCACCCGGCGGAACGTGCGGGTCTCGAGCACGCGCAGCAGCTTCGACTGGAGCTGGGGCACCATCTCCCCGATCTCGTCCAGGAAGAGCGTGCCGCCGTCGGCGAGCTCGAACAGGCCCTTCTTGAAGCGCTTCGCATCCGTGAACGCGCCGCGCTCGTGGCCGTACAGCTCGCTCTCGAGCAGCTGCTCGGGGATCGCGGAGCAGTTCAGCTCGATGAACGGCCCGGCGGCACGCGCGCTCTTCTCGTGCAGGTGGCGCGCCATGAGCTCCTTGCCCGAGCCGGTCTCGCCGCACAGCAGCACCGTCGACGTGCCGCTGCGGGCCGCGCGCTCGACGCGCACGAGCGCGCGCTTGAGCGTCTCGCAGCCGCCGAGGATGGGCTGCGCGCTCGGCGCGTTCGCGCGCAGGTGGTCGACCTCTCGGCGCAGGCGCGCGTGCTCGATCGCCCGCTCCAGCACGACCCCGAGGTGGTCGAGGTCGGGGGGCTTGAGCATGAAATCG
>JBAIWU010000314.1:0-5689 GCA_037917155.1 Candidatus Eiseniibacteriota bacterium | reverse complement strand
CCGGGCGCCATCCCGGTTCTCGATGATCAGGATACGGCGCACGGGCTCGTACCCGTGACGTCCCACCGGGTCTGAGAATCGTCGAGGGTCACAACGTGCTGAGCTCGATCCCCCCCGATCCGACTTCCCGGGTCGTCGATCCCGAACGGGAGACGACGCACCAGGAGTCGGTCGGTGATCTGCATCTCGCGGCCGACAACTTCGCCGGCGCCGTCGACTCGTATCGACTGGCTCTCGGCGAGCTGAAGCCGGACGACCTGCCGGGCCGCGTGCGCGTCCTGCTGCGGATCGCGGAGGCGGAGTACCACCGCGGCGGCTTCGCCGCGGCGCTGGCCGTGACGCGCGAGGCGCGCGAGGCCGCGCGGGTGCTCGGGCGGCCCCGGACCACGGCCCGCATCGCGCTGCGCGCGAGCACCGTGCTGCTCGAGATGGGCGAGTACCGGCGGAGCCTGCGCTACGCGCGCTACGCCTACGCGCTGCTGCGCGACACCGACGACCATAGCGCGGTCGGCGCCCTCTCGCTCACCATGGGGCTCGGCCTGAGTCGCACGGGCCACCCGCACGCCGCGATCGAGTGGTTCCAGAACGCCGCCGCCACCTTCCGCCGCATCGACGACGCGGACGGGCTGGTCAGCGCGCTGAACAACCTCGGGCTCGCGTACAAGAACCTGCGCGAGTGGCGCGAGGCCGTGCGCTTCCTCGAGCAGGCGCTCGCCGTGGACGAGCGCAAGGGCCTGTACGCGCGCGCGCGGGTCCACCACCAGAACCTCGGCCTGATCCGCTTCCGCCTCGGCGCGTGGGACCTCGCCGAGGAGCACTTCCGCAACTCGCTCCGCATCGCGCGCGACGTGCACCACGCCGCGGCGGAGGCGCAGGCGACGCTGGCGCTCGGCATGCTCGCGCGCCGCCGCCGCCAGTCCGAGCGCGCCGCCGAGCACTACCGGCACGCGCTGTCGCTGGCCGAGGCGTCGGGCGCGCAGCGCTAGTCGCAGCTCGCGCGCGAGTTCCTCGCGGAGCTCGAGCTCGACCGCGGCAACGGCAGCGGGGCGCTGCAGATGCTCGAGCCCGCGCTCGAGGAGGCCCAGTCGCGCGCGCCGCAGGGCGACATGACGATGGAGCTGCAGATCCGCTGCTCGCAGGCGCTGCGGATGCTGGGACGCCTGGACGAGGCGCAGGCCGCGGCCCTCAAGGGCCTCACGCTGGCCGAGCGGCTCGGCGACCGCGTCGAGTACGCGGTGGCGTTGCGCTCGCTCGCAGGCATCGACGCGGCGCGCGGGCACGCGGGCCTCATGGAAACGCACCTGCGCGACGCCGCGCAGTGCTTCGAGCAGCTCGGCGAGACGTACGAGCTGGCGTGGACCCTCGCGCACTGGTGCGAGTGCGCGCTCATGCTGCCGACGAGCGCGCGCATGCGGCTGGCGCTCGATCCGCTCGCGGACGCCGCCCGGCGCTCCGCGGCGCTCTACCGCCAGCTCGGCGTCGTGCCGCAGGCGGCCGAGTCGCTGCTGACGCTGGCGCGCATCGTCTCGGAGCAGGAGCACTACGACCAGGCGCTGGCGCTGCTCGAGCAGGCCGAGCAGTGGCTCGCCGAGGGCGGCGATCCCGCCACCTCCGAGCGCGCCGAGTCGCTGCGGCGCGACATCGAGCGCCAGTACGTGGCCGTTTCGCTGTCGACCTGCAACGAGTTCCGCGCGCTCGAGGAGGCCAACCGGCTGTTCCGTGAGACGTGCGACATGGACGGCCTGCTCTCGCAGATCGTGAAGCTGGCCGTGGACCACGCGGGCGGCGACCGCGGCTTCGTCGCGTTCAGCTCCAACGGCGGCCGGCTCGACGTGGTCGCGCAGCACGCCCTCGGGCGCGACCGCGCGCGGCGCGTGCTGCGCGTGCTCGAGCAGATGGCCGGCGCGCGCTTCGCGGAGAACGGCCCCATGTTCTCGAGCCGGGTGGCCGCGGACCCGCGCTTCGGCGGCGCCATCGGCGAGGCGCTCGAGGGCGTGGGCTCGCTGGTCTGCGTGCCGCTCAACTTCCCGTCGCAGTCGGTCGGGCTCGTGTACGTCGACCGGCTGAACGACAACCTGCTCGGCGCGTTCAAGCAGCGCGAGCTGAACATGCTCGCGGTGCTCGCGAACAGCGCGGCGGTCGCGATCGTCGAGGCGCAGCGCTCGCTGCTGCTCGCCGAGAACCAGCAGCTCCGCGACAAGCTGCGCCCGCTCCCCGGCGCCGAGCGCGTCGTGACGCAGTCGCGCGAGATCCACGACATCCTGCAGCTCGTGCGCAAGGTGGGCGACAGCAACGCCACCATCCTGTTCATGGGCGAGACGGGCACCGGCAAGGGCCTGTTCGCGCAGGTGGTGCACGAGACCTCGTCGCGCCGCGACCGGCCGTTCGTGCAGGTGAACTGCGCCGCGCTGCCCGAGCAGCTCCTCGAGAGCGAGCTGTTCGGCTACGTGCAGGGCGCCTTCACGGGCGCGACGCGCGACAAGGCCGGGCTCTTCGAGGAGGCCGAGGGCGGCACGATCTTCCTCGACGAGATCGAGAAGATCCCCGAGGCGGTGCAGGCGAAGCTCCTGCACGTGCTCGACCGCGGCGAGATCCGCCCGGTCGGCGCCACGCGCGTGCGCAAGGTGAACGCCCGCGTCATCTGCGCCACGAGCACCGACCTGCGCGAGCGCATCCGCGAGGGGCGGTTCCTCGAGGACCTCTACTACCGGCTGAACGACATCACGGTGCGCGTGCCCGCGCTCCGCGAGCGGCGCGAGGACGTGCCGATGCTCGCGCAGCACTTCCTGGCCCTGTATTCGCGCCAGATGGACAAGACGCTCAACGGCTTCGCGCCCGAGGTCATGCGCGCGTTCCTCGAGCACGAGTGGCGCGGCAACGTGCGCGAGCTCGAGAAGACGGTGAAGCGGATGGTCGTGCTCGCGGACGACGGCGACACGCTGGGGCCGGCGCTCATGCCGGCCGAGATGCGCGAGTCGCTCGCGCGGCTGCAGCCGGCGCGGCCGGCGGGCGCGCCGGCGATGGCCGGAGCCAGGGCCGTGGTGGCCCGGGCCGCCGGGCGCACGCTGCGCAGCAGCGTCGCCGAACTCGAGAAGCAGGTGATCGCCGAGGCGATGGAGCGGCTGCGTGGCAACAAGGCACGCGTCGCGCGGGAGCTGGGCCTGAGCTATCCGACGCTGCTCGGCCGCCTGAGGAGCTTCGGCCTCGCCGGCTCGCGCGAGGGCGGAAAGTGAAGATTATTGCGTAACCCGTACACACAATTTTGTTTATAGCCAACTTGGCCCCGTCCAGCGACTTCGCAGGGCGGGGCTGATCCATTGAACTTTGTTGCGGGTCTTCGGTCGTTGGTCGCGCATTCGGCCGCGCTGGTGGGGGAGGCGTGTAGGGCGACTTCGGCCAATGGTGGCAATGGGTTATGTCGATGTTCTGCAACTGTCCCGTTCTTGGCACGCCGGCTGCTGCGCTGGAGCCGTCGGAGGGGGGGACCTCCAACAAATGGCTCAGCAATGCACCGCTGGGTCGCCTTCTGGGCTAGCCGGATCGCGTGGGGCCTGGTCGAGGGTACGAGCCCCGTCACACGACAACGCACCATCCCCTGCGACCGGCTAGCTTGGTTGTCTCAGGCAGCAACGACCGATTTCGGATCTCTGGACGCACCGGACGATGGCCATTGCCCGGCGACGCAAGCAGGACCCGGTCAACGTCGGCGGCGCGCACGGCCTCGGGTGGCCAGGGATTCATGGGCACCGGCCGATCGCGACAACGGCCAGCACTGGGGGATGTCGAGGCTGAGGTCACGATGCTTCACGGCCGGTGCCCATCCGTTACAGCGGTGTAGCGCCGTTCGCACACCTGAGTCCTTGGCGCACACCGCCCGCCGCCGGGCCGCGACCCGGCGGCGGTTCTTTTTGGCCCGAAACCCGCCAATCGAGCCGACTTCGGCCATCGCGAGCGGCCCGGGGCCGCGTGGCACGAGGGTTGCCCTTTTCAGGAACGCGAGTCTCGGCGATCGTTCCCGGAAGGAGGGCCCACCCATGCGATCCGCGATTCCGGTCATCGGCCTGCTGCTGGCCTTCGCCGCCGGCGGCTGCAACGACACGACGGCGCCCTCGCCGCCGCCCGCGGCCCCGCGGGGCCTCTACAGCGTCACCGGGGACGGCAGCGTCACGCTCCACTGGCTCCAGAACACCGAGTCGAACGTCGTCGGCTACCGCGTGTACGAGGCGCCCTGCGCCTCCGGCAGCGGCTGCCCGTACGACCGCGTCGGCTCGACGAACGCCGTCACCGACTCGTTCGTGGTCACCGGGCTGGCCAACGGCGTCACCCGCTTCTTCGCGGTCTCGGCCGTGAACCGGGACAACCGCGAGAGCGACCTGAGCTACGAGACGGTCTACGACACGCCGCGGCCCGCGGGCACCGGCGCGGTGATCGCCAATTATCGCGGCGGGCATCCCGCCGGAGCGGGCTGGGACTTCTCGGCCGCGCTCGCGGTCTCGTCGAACAGCCCGGCCGCCGACATCGTGTACAGCGACACGCTCGGCTTCTCGGAGATGTACGCCGCCGACGTCAACACCGACATCCAGGATGCCGGCTACGCGTCCACGCTCGACCACGTCGACTACGCGCCGTCGAGCGGCTGGTCGCCCACCGGCTCGGTCGAGCTCATCCCGGGGCACTGCTACGTCGTGTGGACCCGCGACAACCACTACGCCAAGTTCCGCGTGACCAGCATCACGCAGACCTTCGCGGTGTTCGACTGGGCCTACCAGACGGACCCGGGCAACGGCGAGCTGCGCGCGCACCGGAGCGGCCATGGCGCCGCGAGCACGCTGCAGGCGGCCGTGACGCAGAGGTGAATTCGCGCCGCCCGGCGCAATTTGCGCGGGCGGAGGGTATAGGATGTACGTCAAAAGGAGCGGAGGCACCGAGCACGACCGGCGCCCGCCGGGCCCCACCGGTGCCGATCCGCGAACGCAGCACGCGGCCCGACCGGGGCCGCCCGAAGGAGTGATCGACATGAAGCGCAACCGCCGATGGATTCCGCTCGCTCTCGCGGCCCTCGTGGTCGGCGCGCTGGCGCCCGCTGCGGTGCACGCGAAGGCGCTCGGGGTCGAGGTCTGGACGGACCGGGGCGACGACGCGGTCTACCAGCCCGGCGACGAGATGCAGGTGAAGGTGCGCGCGAGCGACGACGCCTACATGATCGTCTACGAGATCGACTCCGAGGGACGCGTTTCGCTGCTCTACCCCTGGCGCCGTGGCTCGAACATGGTCGAGGGGCATCGCACGTACCGCCTGCCGCCCGACAACTCCGGCTACGAGCTGGCCGTCGAGAAGGCCACGGGCGAAGGCTACATCGTGGCCATCGCGTCGCGGAAGCCCTTCCGCGACATGCCGTGGTACCTGCGGCAGTACGACCCGCAGGCCGAGGGCAACGGCTACGAGGACATCCACGCCGACGAAGAGGGCTTCGACAACGACGGCAAGGTGGTGGGTGACCCGATGGTCGCCATGGAGCGCATCCGCCGCCGTGTGCTCGACCAGCCCTCGGACACGGACGACTTCGCGACCTCGTACGCCAGCTACTACGTCGGACACGAGGTGCGCTACCCGCGGTACCTGTGCGCGGACTGCCACCGCCCCGGCCGCTGGGCCTGGTGGGACGGCTTCGATCCGTACTACGCGCGCT
>JBAIWU010000313.1:0-4086 GCA_037917155.1 Candidatus Eiseniibacteriota bacterium | reverse complement strand
GATCGCCGCGCTCGATCTCTCCGGCACCGCGTGGGCGGTGCTCTCGGCGTGCGAGACCGGCGTCGGCGAGGTGCGCGGCGGCGAGGGCGTGCTCGGCCTGCGACGGGCGTTCGAGGTCGCCGGGGCGCGCACGCTGATCATGAGCCTGTGGGCGGTGGAGGACGCCGCGGCGCGGCGGTGGATGCGCGCGCTCTACGCGGCGCGCCTCGAGAGGCACGAGGGCACGGCCGAGGCCGTGCGCGACGCGAGCCTCGCGGTGCTGCGCGCCCGGCGCGCGCAGGGCCGGAGCGCGCACCCGTTCACCTGGGCCGCGTTCATCGCGGCCGGCGACTGGCGCTGACGGCGGGCCCGCGGAACTCGCCGCGGGCCCGATGCACGCCGCGCCGGCCGCTCACCTCCCGGGCAGCCGCGCCCAGGCGGCCGCGAGCCAGCCCCACACGCGCAGGCCCCCGATGAACGCGAGCACGGCGACCGCGAGCGCGAGGACGACGAGCACGAACCACCACACCCGCCGCACGCCCCGGTACTGCAGGTTGAGCAGGGCGATCACCGCGTGCACGCCGAGCGTGGCGAGCAGCGACTGCAGGCCGATCGTCTTCGCCACGGCCACTCCGGGCAGGAAGAGCCCGCCCAGCAGCATGAGGACCTCGAGCAGGTAGAGCACCTGCAGCCAGTTCCTCGCCAGGACCGACCAGAGGCTCTTCGGGATCGCGACCTCGACGAGGCCCCAGGCGACGCGGCCGGCGAGCGCGAGCGCCCGGCCGGCCTTCTGCTTCACCCCGCCGCCGGCGTTCGACAGCCCCTCGAGCAGCCGGCCGAAGATGATGACGCTGCGCGCGATCAGCCGGTGCGCGACCGGCGCGGCCAGGCTGCGGTCGCTGGCCCACGCCCGCTGGTAGGCGCGCATGACCTCGTCGCGTGCGAGCAGCGCCGCGAGCGGCGAGCCGGCGTCGACCACGAGCGCGAGCCGGTCGAGCAGGCGCGTGAGCGCGGCCTCGTCGGGGCCCTTCGGCGCGTGCAGGAACGCCTCGACGAGCACGCGGCGGCCCTTCTCGCAGCCGAGCGGCAGCAGGTCGCTCGCGAGGATGGCGGCCTGCACGCGCAGGATGAGGCGGTCGCGCGTGTCCGCCGCGGCCGCGTAGCCGTCCTCGGGCCCCGGGAGCAGGTGGCGGAGCAGGATCTCCGCGGCGTCGAGCCGGCCCCAGAGGATGTCGGACCGGCGCCAGGTGGCGTCGAGGAACGCGCCGAAGTTGCCGAGCCGCGTGCCCGCGAGCTTCTTCATCCGCAGCGCGCGCGTCGTGCGGTCGCGCTCCTCGAGCAGCCCGGGGGCGTCCTCGGGGCTGACCCGCACGATGTCGACGGTTGCGATCTCGCCGATGCCGGACTGGTACACCATCGGGAACAGCACCATGTCGTAGTACTCGAAGCGGTCGTAGTAGCGCCGCAGGCAGCGGCGCACGACGTCGCGCGCGTCGCCGACGGGCGGCGCGAGGCGGCCCTGCTCGTCGAGCGCCTCGGCCGGCGCGATCGCGTCGAAGAGCCCGCTCGACTCGACCATCGCGGCGCGCAACGCGCCCGCCGCGTCGGTCGCCGCCCGCGCGAGCAGCTCCCGCCGCTCCGCCGGCCCGGCCGCGGCGGGGGGCGCCGAGTCCGCGACGACGAGCGCTGCGGCCCACTCGCGGTCGGCGTCCTCGACCAGCCCCAGCAGCCAGCGCGCGCGCAGCACGCGCATCGCGTCGGCCTCGGGCTCGAGCACCCAGCGCCGCTCGGCGATCGACAGCGCGAGGCCGCGGATCGCCGCGGCGAGCGGATTCCGTTCGGAGCGGCTGCGCAGGTTGCGGCCCGCCACGCGCAGCTTCACGTACATCGCCGAGAGCTGCGCGAACACCTTCTGCAGCTCGTCCTGGTACGCCCCGATCGAGGCTCGGCACGCGTCGGCGTGGTCCCCGAGCCCGACCCCCTCCAGCCACTCGAGCGCGCGCTCCCCGGCGCCACGGGGCGTCGCGCCCGTCGCCGGCGCGGCCGGCCCGCGGGGCGGCTGCAGCGTCGCGAGGTCCTTGAGGATGTCGCGCACGAACGCGACGCGCCTCAACCGGTAGCCCAGGTCATAGTCGAGCAGCAGCTGGTTCTCGCTCTGCCACGCCGTGGGCAGCCGGCGCGCGCGGCGGTTCGCGAGCGTCGGCGCATCGGTGGGCGGCTCGGAATCGTAGCGGACCTGGCGCCATGCGCTCATCAGGATGCGCGCGGCGAGCAGGTCGTCCGAGCGCTCGTCGAGGCCGCCGACCCGGGCGACGACCTCGGCCAGCTCGCTCGTGATCCCCGCCACCTTGAGCCGGTGGTACGCGCCGTAGCTCGCGCCGAAGCGCCGGATGCCGTCCGCGAGCCAGCCCTGCACGAACTGCGTCGCGCGCAGGCTGGGCGAGACGAGCGAGCGGAACCCGTCCTCGGCGTCCCGGGGCAGCGAGCGCGTCGCGCGCACGACGTGCTCGATCGCGCGGTTGCGCTCGACGACGCGCTCGAGGTCCTCGCGGATCGTCTCGGCGCGGGGCAGCGCCGACGCGGCGTCGACGAGGTTCGTGAACGGGTCGGGGCGGCCGTTCGCGACCTCCAGCTCCGGGTGCTCGGGCGAGGGCTCCACGTACACGAGCTTGCGCTCGACGTTGGGCCCGGCCTGCCGCCACTGCAGCGCGTCGATCGCGCGGCCGAACGGCTTGTTGTCGAGGTAGCCGCCGTCGCCGAACGGGCGCACGGCGAAGTCGCTCCGCCGCTGCTCCGGCCGGCGGTCCTCGAGCGCGTGGTCGCGCATGTAGTCGGCGTAGAACCGCTCCCACGCGCGCAGGTCCTCGTCGCTCATGGGCACCGAGCGCAGGGCGTCGGCGATCCGCTCGAGGTCCGCGAGCTGCATGGGCTCGAACGCGACCGGGAACGAGGACGTGCACCGCCCCGCGTACGCGAGGAACGCGTCGTTGTCGCGGTCGAAGTCGTTCCGCCGGCCGCCCGTCGCGCGCGCGGTCGCGCCGACGAAGTGGAACGTGCTCTTGTGCCGGCTCTCGAACACGACACCGTTCGCGAGGCGGATCGGCAGCACGAGCCCGTGCAGGTCCGTCGCGGTCACGAACAGGTCGAGCTCGTCCGCGAGCACGGGCTCCTGCGCGTGCTCGTCGCCGCCCATCGTGCGCAGCGCGCCGAAGAGACGGGCGAGCATGCGCTGGCTGTTGAGCACCGAGGTCGGGAACCCCGGCGGCCGCCCGCGCAGCCGCAGGTCGCGCAGCGAGCCCGCGTCGTTCAGCAGCAGCGCCAGGTCGCCCTCCTGGATCCAGAGCTGCTTGAGCGTTTCCATGGAGCCGTGGTTCGCGAGCGCCTTGGCGAGGAACAGGCCGTTCAGGCCCCCCGCCGACGTGCCCGCGATCACGTCGACGACGAGGCGCGCCGGCGGCCCCGCCTCCAGCGGCGCGTACGGATCCGGCTGGTTCAGCCGCCGCCCGATCTCGCGGTAGAGCCGCTCGACCTCGCTCAGCGCCGTCTCGTCCACGAGCGGCCCTGTGCCGTCCGGTCGCGTCGCCGTCGCGCGCACGAGGGCCAGCAGCTCCTGCGCGACGCCGTTGATGTAGATGGCCAGCGACACGCCGCCGTACATGACGACGGCGAGCCGGATCTCGCGCCCGAAGGCCGACGGCGTGCTCATGCGAGGAGCCTCCTTCCGGCGCAGGCCTCCGCCAGCGTGAGGTCCTCGGGCTGCACGCGCGCGGGATCGCAGCCGACCTTTACCGGCGCGTCCCGGTCCTGCCGCGCGATCGCGGCGTCGATGCCCGCCGCGAGCTTCACGGGCACGCCCCAGCGGATGCCGGTCACGCAGCCGCTCGCCGCGGCCGCGATGCGGCGCGCGAACGCGGGGTTCGGCTCGCCCAGCTTCGAGGCGTTGCGCGCCTTGCGCGCGGGTTCGTCCACGGGTGTCCCTCCTTCGTCACGGGGTCGATGCGAAGCGGGGATCGATGCGGAGCGGGGCCGCGGCGCGGCGCCCGCGCGCCGCGGCCCGTGAAGGTCACGACTCCTGTCGCAGCCACGAGCGCGCGCCGAGCCATGCCC
>JBAIWU010000312.1:0-8618 GCA_037917155.1 Candidatus Eiseniibacteriota bacterium | reverse complement strand
CGATGAACGGCGCGCCGTGCCGAATGCGGTGCGACGGCGCTCTCACCGCGGCGCGCGCGGCCGCGACGCGACGCGCGTCGCGCACGACCGCGGCGCGGCGTGGGCGGGAGCGCCCTAAGCGTGCGCGGCGGGTGCGGCCGGCGAAGCCTCGAGCCGGCGGCGCGCGTACGCGGCGAGGAGGTCGCGGCGGGACAGGACCCCGAGCACGCGCGCGGGCTCCTCCGGGTCCACGACCGGAAGGTCCTCGAGATCGAGCGCCATCAGGCGCTGGAGCGCCGTGTCGAGGTCGTCCGTGGGCCGGAGCGTCGCAGGCGGTGGCTGCGCGAGGTCGTGGGCGATCACCGCCGTGCTCTCGTCGCGGTCGAGGACCTGCCGGACCTGGGCGAGCGTGATGATGCCGGTCATCCGGCCGTGCGCGTCGAGCACGGGAAACCCGTGCTGGGACGAGCTCGTGCACGCCTCGACGACCTCCGCCAGCGAGGCGGTCTCGGACAGCGTCCGCAGCGGGCGGCTTCGCACGACCTCGCCCACGTGCATCGCTCGCAACAGCCCCCCGAGGATGGCGCCGCGGTGGGCGGGGGAGTCGAGGCGCCCCGGGACCTGGTGACGATACAGGGTCCAGCGCCGGGCGAGCAGGTACGCCAGCGCGCACACCCACAGCGCCGGCAGCAGCAGCTCGTAGTTGCCCGTCATCTCGGAGACCATCACCAGCGTCGAGATCGGCGTGTTCGCCGCGGCGGCGAAGAAGCCCGCCATCCCGACCGCGACGAACGCCCCGGGCTGCGTGACCACGCCCGGCATCCACCCCTGCGCGAGCAGCCCGACGGCACCGCCCAGCGCGCCTCCGATCACCATGGACGGGCCGAACACGCCACCGGAGCCGCCCGAGCCGATCGAGCACGACGTCGTCAGCATCTTGCCCGCGGCGACGACGAGCAGCAGCGCGAGCGGCACCTGCCCGTGCAGGGCGCGCTGCACGGTGCCGTAGCCGAACGACAGCACGTCGAGCGCGCGCGCGTCCCCCGCGAGGCGCCACGCGATCAACCCCAGCAGGCCCGTGAGCAGCCCGCCCAGCGCGGGCTTGAGCGCCCGCGGCATGCGCAGGCGCTCGAACAGGGCGTGCACGCCGTAGAACGTCTTCACGAACAGCCCCGAGCCCAGCGCGACGACGACGGCGAGCACGGTGTAGGGCAGCAGCTCCGCCGCGGAGCGGAACGCGAAGCGCGGCGTGTCGAACAGCGCCCCGAAGCCGAAGCGCAGCGAGAAGACGCAATAGGCCACGATGGTCGCGATCGCGGCCGGGATGATCGCGTCCGGCTCGATCTCGGGGTCCGAGTAGAGGACCTCGCCGGCGAACAAGGCCCCCGCGAGCGGGGCGCGGAAGATGCTGCCGACCCCGGCGCCGACGCCGGCGGAGAGCAGGATGCGGCGCTCGCGCTCGTCCAGCCCCAGCCGCGTGGCGAGGACCGAGCCGAAGCCCGCGCCGATCTGGGCGATCGGGCCCTCGCGCCCGCCGGAGCCGCCCGAACCCAGCGTGATCGCGGAGGCGATCGTCTTGACGATCGGCACGCGGCCGCGGATGACGCCGCCACGGCGGTGGAACGCGTCCACCGCCTCGTCGGTGCCGTGGCCTCCCGCCTCGGGGGCGAAGCGCTGCACGATGAGTCCGGTGACGAGCCCGCCCACCGCCGCGACCAGCGGGATCGCCCAGGGGCGGAACGGCGTCGCGGTGCGGGCGAAGAGCGCCACCTCGCCGGCGGGCCCCTCCATCCGCAGGCCGGCCAGGCCGTCGAGAAGCGCGTGCGAGGCCGCCTGGCACAGGAGCTGGAAGACGACCGCGCCCATGCCGGCCACCGCGCCCACGAGCGAGCTCAGGAGCAGCACGCGGCCGACGGTGTGCAGCTCCAGGCGCCGCGCCTGCCGGCCGATGCGACGCAGGGGACTCACGGGTCGATCGCAGCCTCCCCGGCCGGCCCGGGGGAGGGCGGCCGTCCCGCGGGCGCCCCGGACGTCCCGGGCGCGGCCCCGCGGGGGCCGACGCTAGCGTTAGTTGACCCGCGGGTGAACTTTGGACACAGGATGTTGCTTGAGCCCTTGCTTTCGCCGCGGGGAAGATGACCGCTCGGCCATTTCCGGGCACGAGGACCCCCACGCATGCCGCCCATACGCCCCGCCGCCGCGGCCGCGCCCCCCGGGCGCCGCGAGCAGCGCAAGCACGTCACCCGGCGCGAGCTCATCGCCGCCGGCCGCCGCCTGTTCGGCGAGCAGGGCCTCTACGAGTCCCGCATCGAGGACCTGGCCCGGCGCGCCGGCATCGCCAAGGGCACGCTCTACGGCTACTTCGAGAGCAAGGAGGCGCTCGTCCTGGCGGTCGTGACCGAGGGCTTCGCCGAGCTGCTCGGGCGCGTGCGCACGTCGGTGGCGGGCGCGCGCACCGCCCGCGAGCGCGTGCGCGCGGTGGCCGCAGCGCACCTCGAGTTCTTCGCGGCCCAGCCGGACCTCATGCGGATCCTGCACCAGGTGCGTGGCCTGCTGAAGTTCGAGCGCCCCGAGTGGGGCCCGCTGCGCGATGCCCTGGGACACCACGTCGCGGCGACCGCGCTGCTGCTCGCGGGCAGCCTCGATGGGCGGCGACGGCCGACGCGGGCCGAGCTCGAGCGTGCGGAGCTGCTGTTCGGCGCCGTCTCGGGCGTCACGTCGGTGCGCGCCGCGCTCGGCGGGGTGTACGGACGCGCCGCACGGGCGGCCGCGACCGTGGACGCGCTCGAGCGCATGCTGGGACCGGCCCCGCCGGATCGCCCGCGCAGGCGGATGCTGCGCGGGCCGCCGGGCCGCGTGTAGGATCGACGCGGCGCGAGAGCGGGCTTCTATCCCCCCCGGCGTTCCATCGCCGTCTCCGCGCCGCCCGCGTGGCCGGGCATCGGTCGCCACCCCCTGCATCCTCATCGGCCGCGAGGCCCCACATCGTCGCCGGGTCGTCCCGGCGCAACGCGAGGAGTCGTCATGCTCATCGTCCGCGAGATCATGTACTGCAAGCCCGGCAAGGTCCGCCCGCTGGTGGAGAAGTTCCTCGCGATGTCGAAGCTCTCGGTGAAGATGGGCATGCCGAAGATGATCGTCATGACCGACGTCGCGGCCGACCGCTACTGGACCGTCGTCGCCGAGATGGAGGTCGAGAGCCTCGACGCGTTCGAGCGCATGATGTCGGGGCAGGGGCAGAACGCGGAGGGCATGAAGGAGATGGAGGCGCTCATGCAGGGCTACCACGAGCTCGTCGACCAGGGCCGGCGCGAGATCTACAAGCTCGAGGGCTGACCGCCACGCCGGGCGGATCCCGGGACACGACGGGCCGGCGTGGGCGACCACGCCGGCCCGTCGCCGCGGATCCCGCGGGGCCCGCGCACGCGGGGCCCCGGGGAAGCGTCCCTTCAGTTGCTCGTCACCGTGTGCGTCATCGCCGTGCCGTTGTGCCAGGTGACCGTGCCGCCGGGCTTGACCGATGCGGCGGGGAAGGGCCCGGTGCTCGTGCTGATCGTGACCGTGACGACGCTGTCGACGGCGCTGGCGTTGACGTCCACCGAGCCGGTCATCACCGCGTGGTACTTGCAGTGGTAGCCGAACGTCCCCGCCGTGGAGAAGCGGTGGGAGAAGTCCGTGCCCGATGCGATGTCCGGGGAGTCGAGCTCCTTGGCGGGGCTGCCCACGCCACCGCCGGGCGAGCTGGTCTTGGAGGCGCAGCCGGCGGCCGCGGCGACGAGGGTGAGGATGAGGGCGGCGCGGACGGCGACGGATGCGAGCATCGGACGAGACCGCATTCTGCTTCCTCCTTGGGGGAGTTCGTGGCCCGGCCACGCATCCCGGTGGATGAGCCGGGACGCGGAATGGGTTCGGTCCGAATGCGCGTCGGCGGGCGGCGGGAGGGCCCGCGTTCAGGGTCGGGGCGCGTCCGGCCGGGTCAGCCGTCCACGATCCTGTGCAGGCGCAACATCCGCCGCAGGTCCCGCACCAGCGTCTCGGGGCGGACCGTGAACGGGTACCAGAGCGCGATGCGACCGGTCTCGTCCACGACGTAGTCGAAGTCGCTGTGCGCGAAGCCGGCGGTCTTCGAGCCCGGCGGGCCCCCGTAGCCCACCTCCGCCTGGAACGCGGGCAGGACACGATGGATCGCTGCCGAGTCGCCCGCCACCCCGATGAACGCGGGGTCGAACGCGCGCGCGAACTCGGCCGCGCGCCCGGGCGTGTCGTTGCGCCAGTCGCCGCTCACGAACACGAACCGCACGTGGGCCGCGTCGGGTCCCAGCGCCCGCTTCACGTCCCGCCAGCGCGAAAGCGTGTTGGGACAGACATCGGGGCAGCTCGTGTATCCGAAGGTCGCGAGCGTGACCATCCCGCCCGTGCGGGCGAACGAGAGCGTGTCGCCCGCGTCGCCGGGAAGCGGCACGTCGGGCGCCGGGGTCGCGGGCTGCATGGCGGTGCCGAGGTAGTCGCCGCCGCCGCACCCGGCGAGCAGCAGCAGGAGCAGGCCGCAGGCCGCGCGCCGGTTCACGACCGAACGGACGCCGGGACAGGCAGTTGGGACCCGTCGCTCAGGTGAAGGACGAGATCGAGGCGCTGCCCCGGCCGCAGCGCGCGGCGCAGGCCCGTGAGCATGACGTGGCGCCCCCCGGGCACGAGCACGAGCCGGCCGTGGGGTGCGACGTCGAGCCGCTCGACCTCGCGCATCGACACGAGCCGCCCGGTGCGCACGCTCTCGTGCAGCGAAATCGACGCCGCGCAGTCGCCGCTCAGGCCGGTCACGTGCAGCGAGTCGGCGCGGTCGTTGACGAGCGTGAAATACGCGGCCGTCGTGGCGGCGCTGTCCGCGGCGCGGACCCAGGCGTCCTCGACGCGCACGGGTGCCGGCGGCGCGCACGCCGCGGCGAGGGCGAGCGCGGCGAGCAGCGACACCGGGGCGAGGGCTCGGATCGCTCGGGACACGGGGCCTCCGGTGCGGGGGATCGGGTGCGGACGGGAACGCCTGTGCGCATACCACACGATCCGGCGCCCCGGCGCAACGCCTCGCTCCGGACCGCGGGGCCCTCCCGGCGCCCTCACGAGCCCGGGGCTTCGGCCCGGCCGCGGCCCGCGGCGCACTCGCGCCCGCCGCTGCCGCGCTCGTCGTCGCGGCGGCGGGCGCCCGTTGACGAGCGCCGCGGCGCTGCGCTCCACTGCGGGCGCGGGGCGCCCGAACGCGGCGCCCTCGTGCCGTTTCCCACCCAACACGAACACGAGGATCCTCGCGATGAGATCACTGCTGGCCTTCGGGCTGCTCGTGACCCTGTCGGCGTCCGCGGCGCTCGCCGCGCCCGCCGCGAAGGGCGGCGCCGCGCATCCCGCAGGCGGGACCGATGACAAGGCGCGGCTGAACGCGGGCACGTTCTCGGCGCTGGAGTTCCGCGCCATCGGGCCGGCCTTGACCTCCGGGCGCATCGTGGATATGGCCGTGGTGCCGGGCGACGCGAGCACGTGGTACGTCGCGTCCGCGTACGGCGGCGTGTGGAAGACCGTCAACGCGGGCACGACCTGGAAGCCCGTGTTCGACTCGCAGGGCACGTCGTCCATCGGCTGCGTGACCGTGGACCCGGCGCGGCCGCTCACCGTGTGGGTGGGAAGCGGCGAGAACAACAGCCAGCGCAGCGTCGGCTGGGGCGACGGCGTCTACCGCAGCGACGACGGCGGCGCCTCGTGGCGCAACGTCGGGCTCAAGGCCTCCGAGCACATCGGCATGATCGCGGTCGACCCGCGCAACTCCGACGTCGTCCTGGTCGCGGCGCAGGGGCCGCTGTGGGCGCCGGGCGGCGACCGCGGCGTGTACCGCACGACGGACGGCGGCAAGACGTGGAAGCAGGTGCTCAAGGTGGACGACTGGACCGGCGCGGGCGAGGTGCACTTCGACCCCGCGAACCCGGCGATCGTCTACGCGACCACGTACCAGCGCCACCGCAAGGTGTGGACGCTCATCGACGGCGGCCCCGGCTCGGGGATCTGGAAGAGCACCGACGGGGGCGAGACGTTCACGAAGCTCTCCACCGGCCTGCCCAAGGAGGACATGGGGCGCATCGGCCTCGCGCTCTCGCCGGCCGAGCCGCACGTCGTCTACGCCGTGGTCGAGGCGGCGAACGGCGCCGGGGGCTTCTTCCGCTCGGCCGACGACGGGCTCGACTGGGAGAAGATGAGCGACTGGGGCTCGACGAGCCCGCAGTACTACAACGAGCTCTTCGCCGACCCCAAGACGCCGGGGCGCGTCTACGCGGTCGACACGTGGCTCATGGTGACGGACGACGGCGGCCGCAACTTCCGCCGCGCCGGCGAGAAGTCGAAGCACGTCGACAACCACGTCGTGTGGATCGACCCGGCCGACACGCGCCACGTGATCGCCGGCTGCGATGGCGGCCTGTACGAGTCGTTCGATCGCTGCGCCACCTGGAAGTTCTTCGCGAACCTGCCCGTCACGCAGTTCTACAAGCTCGACCTCGACAACAGCCTGCCCTTCTACTACGTCTACGGCGGCACGCAGGACAACAACTCGCAGGGCGGCCCCTCGCGCACGATGCACGCGAACGGCATCGTCAACTCGGACTGGTTCATCACGACCGGCGGCGACGGCTTCCAGTCGCGCGTCGACCCCGAGGACCCGAACATCGTCTACGCGGAATCGCAGCACGCCGGCGTCGTGCGCTTCGACCGGCGCAACGGCGAGCAGATCGACATCCAGCCGCAGGCCGAGCCCGGCGATCCCCCCATGCGCTGGAACTGGGACACGCCGATCATCGTCTCGCCGCACCTGCACACGCGGATCTACATCGCCGCGCAGCGCGTCTTCCGCAGCGACGACCGCGGCGACACGTGGAGGCCGGTGAGCCCGGACCTCACGCGCCAGGTCGACCGCAACAAGCTGCCCGTCATGGGCCGCGTCTGGAGCGTCGACGCGGTGGCGAAGAACGCCTCGACGTCGTTCTACGGCAACATCGTCGCGCTGTGCGAGTCGCCGGTGAAGGAGGGCCTGCTCGCGATCGGCACCGACGACGGCCTGATCCAGGTGAGCGAGGACGGCGGCGGGCACTGGCGGCGGATCGAGAGCGTTCCCGGCGTCGGCGAGTACCCCTACGTCTCGCGCGTCGTGCTCTCGCAGCACAACGCGAACACGATGTACGCCACGTTCGAGCGCCACAAGATGGGCGACTTCAAGCCGTACGTGCTCAAGAGCACGGACCTCGGCAAGTCGTGGACGAGCATCGCCGGCGACCTGCCGGCGGGCGGGCCGGTGTACGCGTTCGCCGAGGACCCGGTGAACCCCGAGCTGCTGTTCGTCGGCACCGAGTTCGGCGTCTTCTTCACGCCCGACGGCGGGAAGAAGTGGATCCAGCTCAAGGGCGGCCTGCCGGTGCAGTGCATCCGCGACCTCGCGATCCAGAAGCGCGACGGCGACCTCGTGCTGGCCACGTTCGGACGCGGCTTCTACGTGCTCGACGACCTGACGCCGCTGCGCACGATGGCGAGCGAGGAGAAGCTCGCCGCCCAGGCGGCGCTGCTGCCCGTGCGCAAGGTGCCCATGTACATCCCGTCGACGCCGCTGGGCGGCGAGGGCGGCTCGCAGCAGGGCGGCGGCTTCTTCACCGCGCCCAACCCGCCGTACGGCGCCGTGTTCACGTACTGGCTGCACGACGGCTGGAAGTCGCGCAAGGACCAGCGCCACGAGCGCGAGAAGGAGCAGGAGAAGGCGGGCGCCGCGTCCTACTACCCGAGCTGGGACAGCCTGCGCGCCGAGATGCGCGAGGAGGACCCGGCGATCGTGCTCACCGTGACGAACGAGGCCGGCGACGTCGTGCGGCGAATCGAGGCGCCGGCGGGCAAGGGCTTCCACCGGGTCGCCTGGGACCTGCGCTGGTCGTCACTCGCGCCGACGGAGGCCGGACCGCGGCGCCGACCCGAGTGGGACGACACGCCCGAGGGGCCCCTCGCCGCGCCGGGCACGTACCGCGTCGCGATGGCGAAGCGCGTCGACGGCGTGGTCACGCCGCTCGGCGAGCCGCAGGCGTTCACGTGCGCGACGGTGGGCGAGGCCACGCTGCCGGCGAAGGACCGCGGCGAGCTGCAGGCGTTCGAGCTCAGGACGGCGCGGCTCCAGCGCGTCGCGCTCGGCGCCAATCGCGCGCTGGGCGAGACGCAGCAGCGCGCGGGCCTGCTCAAGAAGGCGCTCGCCTCCACGGCGGGCGCGTCGGACGAGCTGCGCGCGTCGGTCGCCTCGCTCGAGAACCGGCTGCGCGACCTCGCCGTGGCGTTCACGGGCGATCCGGTGCTGCGCTCGCACGAGGAGCCTTCACCGGAGGCGCTGCTCGAGCGGCTCAACCAGGTGATCTCCGGCCACTGGAACTCCACCTGCGCGCCCACGCAGACCGAGCGCCACAACGTCGAGATCGTGGGCACGCAGCTCGGCGGGGCGCTGGACAAGCTGGTCGCGCTGCGCACCGAGCTGGAGGGGCTCGAGGCGAAGGCCGAGGCCGCCGGCGCGCCGTGGACGCCCGGCCGGTTGCCGGCGTGGAAGCCGGAGTGACGCGGCCGCTCCGTCATTAGAGAAC
>JBAIWU010000311.1:0-2104 GCA_037917155.1 Candidatus Eiseniibacteriota bacterium | reverse complement strand
CGCCGCACTGCGCCTCGGGGATGCCGTCGCTGAAGACGGCCAGCGTCTCGCCCGGGCCGATCGTGTCCTCGGCGGCCAGCGCGTCGCAGAGCGCGAGGAAGCGCTCCGGGCCCCACCGCTTGAAGTCGCCGGCGCCGCCGCCGGGCAGCACGGCCAGCGTGCGCGGCCACGCCGCCGTGCGCAGCGTCGCGCGCGGGCCGAGCGCGCGGAAGTGCGCGTCGAGCGGCGCGCGCAGCGCCTCGTCGCGGCCGGTGAGCAGCGCGAGGTACTTGCGCGGCCGGTAGACCGCGGTGTCGTGCGGCGCCGTGCGCGTGTACACGAGCCGCCCCAGCCACGACGCGTACCCCGCGGACGCGCGCGGGCGCGCCGCCGCCACGGCGAGGTCGAGCCAGCGCGAGGCGGGCCGCAGCACGAGCACCTCGTCGGCCCGGGCGCGCCGCAGCAGGGCGAGCACCTGCGCGAAGCGGCCCGTGTACTCGACCGCGTCGTCCGCCGCGCCCGCGTCCACGAGCAGCCGCGCCTGCGGGAACGGCGCGAAGAGCACGAGCCGGGCGTCCGGGTCGCGCCGGCGCAGCGCGTGCAGGAGCGGCACGTGCACGAGCAGCGCCCCGAAGAAGGGTCGGTTCTCGACGAACACCGCGACCGTGCGCATGGTGCGCGCAGGTTAGACCGGACGGCCGTCCCGCGGCGAACCGGTACGGGCTCCGCCGCGGCCGTCGCGCTCGCATCGGCCGCACTGCAGGCGGCCCGGGGGCGAATTGGACGAACCGAGGTCCATGCGGCAGAATCCTCGGCCGCATCGGCAGTGGGGAGGCCCGCTGAGGGTCCCGCATCCCCTCAGTCGTCCACCCCGGCACAGGAGACGTCCCGTGATCCCCGCGACCAGCATCCGGATCGGGTACCTGATCCTCTACAACGGCAAGCCCCACCGCGTGGCGACCATGCAGCACCGCACGCCCGGCAACCTGCGCGGGTTCGTGCAGGCCAAGCTCGTCAACATCGAGACCGGCTCCAATCAGGAAGTGCGGTTCAGCTCGGAGGAGAAGGTCGAGAAGGCCCAGCTCGACGAGCACACGCTGCAGTTCAGCTACAAGGCCGGCGACGACTACCACTTCATGAACACGGAGTCGTACGAGATGATCGCGCTGCCGGCCGACGTCCTCGGCGACGCCGCGGGCTACCTCACCGACGGCATGCAGATCACCGCGAGCTACTGGCAGGGCAAGGTCGTCGGCATCGAGCCGCCCATGTTCGTGGAGCTCGAGGTCAAGGAGACGACGCCGAACATCAAGGGCGCGGCGGTGCAGAACACGAGCAAGCCCGCGATCCTCGAGACCGGCCTCGAGATCAAGGTGCCGCCCTACATCGAGCAGGGCAACCGCGTGAAGGTGGACACGCGCACCGGCGAGTTCGTCGAGCGCGTCTGAGCGTCCGTCGTGACGCGCCGCGCCGCCGGCCCTGCGCCGGCGGCGCGGCGCGTGTGCGGCGCTAGAAGCGCACCGCCACCACGCGCACGCGCGCGGCGCCCGGCTCGAGCTCGAACGCCGCGAGGCCGCCGGTGGCGAGGCCGCCGGGGCCCGGCTCGAGCAGCGCCTGCGGCTCGACGCGGTGCGAGACGTGCCAGATGCCGACGCCGAGCCCGCCGAACGTGCCCACGGCGACGCCCCAGCGGATCGGCGCGTCGCTGTCGGTGTTGGCGGCGAGGTCGATCGCCGCGCCCACGAGGACGCCGGTCACCATGCCCCAGGCGGTGGACTTGGCGATCACGGCCATCGGGTTCTCGTCGCCGCGGCGCTCGACGTTCACCGCGCCGCGGGCGGGCGCCGCGACCGAGATCAGGGTCGCGACGAGGAGCAACAGCAGCGTGGGCCGCTTCATCGTGTGGCCTCCGTGGGGGAGCCGGTCCCGTGCGGGAAGCGCCCACAGGAACCCGGCGGAAACTCTACACCCGCCGCCCGACCCGTGCAGCGAGCGGGCGTCCCGCGGGCGTGCCGCCGCGGCGGCCGTCCGCTGGCCCGCCGCGCGGGCCCGCGCTACGGTCGCGGCCATGGCCCTGCCCGATCCGCTCGCGCGCGTCGCCGCCGACCCGGCGCACGCGACGCTG
>JBAIWU010000310.1:0-1596 GCA_037917155.1 Candidatus Eiseniibacteriota bacterium | reverse complement strand
GCTCGCCCCTGCGCTCCGGCTGAAGCGCGCGCTCGGCCGCGTCGGCCGCGGCCGCGACGTACGCGCCCTCCGCCCTGGCGGCCGCGTTCTCCACCGCCTGCGCATGGGCGTAGGCGCGCTGCAGCGTCGCGAACGCGTCGATGCCGCCGCCGCGCTCGAGCAGCCCCTCGAGCCGGACCGCGACGTCGCGCGCCTCGGCCACGTCGGCGCGCGCCGAGTCCACCGCCCGCACGAACCCGAGCGCCGTCGCGACCTCGTGGCTCGTGGTGGCCCACCGCACCGCCACCGCGGGCAGGATGGGGGCGACCTCGAAGGCGCTGCCGCGGCGCCCGATGAGCTCGTCGTAGTAGCGGAGCGGGTCGCCGCCCATCGAGAGGATCGCGTCGATCTCGTCGCGCACCGGCGCGTAGGTGTTGATGACGACGTTGTAGGTCTCGGTGGCCTCGGCGTAGCGCCCGAGGCGGAGGAGCAGGTGCCCCTTCACCACCGTCGCCTCCGGCGCGAGCGGCGAGTCCGGCTCGAGCTCCGGGATGAAGGAGGTCATCCGGAGCGCCTCGTCGTAGCGCTTGGCGCGGACGTAGGCGAGCGCGGTCTCGTAGGCCGCGTCGGCGAAGCGGGGCGAGGTCCACGGCACCGCGGCGTACCACGAGATCGCGGCGGCGGAGTCGCCCATCTGCGAGTGGACGCGGCCGAGCGCGAGCAGGCACAGGTCGCGCACCTCGACGTCGCGGTCCGTCCGGGCGTCGGCCCTCGCGCACTGCTCGAACCACTGCGTCGCGCGGTGGAGGTTCTGCTCCTCGATCTGGAGGACGCCCTGGAAGTACCAGGCCTGCAGCTGGAAGGGCGGTCCCACCTTCTCGAACGCCTCGGTGGCGCGGGCGATCCGCTCCGCCGGCGGGAGATCGGCCCGCTGCCAGGCGGCCTTCGCGAGGAGGTAGAGCACCTCGGGCGGCGACTCGGCCCGGAGCGAGCGCTCGAGGGCGAGCAGCCGGTCGACGTCGCCCTGGCGGCGCTCCTTCACGGCGCACTCGAGCGCGCCCGCGATCGCCTCGGTGCGGCGGGCCGCGTCGGGCCGGGCGAGGACCTCCTGGTAGCGCACGCGCGCGGCGCCGCAGAGGTCCTGGCGCCGCAGCGCGTCCGCGAGGAGCCACGTCGCCTCGGCGCGATCGGGCGCGTCCGCCCAGGCGGGCTCGTCCACCGCCTCGGTCAGCATCACCGCGGCGTGGAGCCAGTCGCCGAGCTGGACCTGGCGCTGGCCGTCCTCGAACCGGCGCTGCGCGTGGACCGCGGGCGGCTCCTCCGGGCGCAGGCCGAGGCGCTCGGCGGCCGCGAGCCGCTCCTCGATCGCCTGCGTCTCCTGGTCGCGGCGGTCCAGCGCATCGGCCCCGCGGGCGGACCCCGCGCGCGGGAACGCGCCGAGCGCCGCGGCCGCGAGCGCGGCCGCCGCGACCCGTGTCCGGCGGAAGGTCACTTCGCCTTGCCTTCCGCTTCCGCGGCGCGCTTCGTCTCGTCGCGCGCCACCGCAAGGTCGTAGCGGACCGCCGGGCGATCCTTCAGCTCCGCGGTGAGCCCGCCCTTCTCGAAGCCCACGACCCG
>JBAIWU010000309.1:0-4331 GCA_037917155.1 Candidatus Eiseniibacteriota bacterium | reverse complement strand
GCGGAGGAGTCCGAGAGCATGCCGCCGTGCGTGGCGCCCTCGACCACCTCGTGCGCGGCGTTGGTCGAGAGCGCGGCGATCGAGTCCTGGAGCTGAGCCCAGCCGGCGCGCGCCGCGCTGGTGCCCGCGGTGAGCACCACCAGCGGGCGGTCGCCGAAGCCGTGCGTCTGCGCGGCCTCCGGGTTGGTGAGCGTCTGCCAGGCCCGCATCTCGCGCTCCGTGCCCTCCCAGTGCTTCGCGCGGCCGAGGAACGTCATCTGCTCGGTGCGCTCGGGCTGCGGCAGCGACTTGACGTCCATGGGCACGAGGTGGACGCCGAGCCGCATGAGCCCCAGGTGCGCGGCCCACGGCGCCAGCGGCACCAGCGCGCGCGCCAGCCGCAGCGGCCGCGGCGTGCGCCGCGGCGAGGCGAACTGCCGCGGGTGCGAGGAGTCGATGAGCACGGCGCCGGCCACCTCGTCGGGGTAGGCGTCCACGAAGAGCCGCGCGAGCAGCCCGCCGTAGGAGTGCCCGACCAGGATGTAGGGCGGCGCGTGGCCGGCGTTACGCAGCAGCGTGTGCAGCTCCGCGACCAGGCGCCGCCCGTCGCGCGGCATGGGGCCGGGATCGCTCCAGCCCAGGCCGGCGCGGTCGTACGCCACCACGGGCGCGAACGTCTCGACGCCGCGCACCACCCAGCCCCAGCTCGCGGCGGTCGCGCCGCCGATGCCGCACTCGAGCACCACGGTGGGACCGGGGCGGTCCTGCCCGCGCTCGAGGATGCGCAGCCGCATCCCGCCCGCGTCGACGAGCCGGCCGCGCAGCGTCAGTGCCTGCGCGTCGCGCCACTCGAGCAGCGCCTGCAGGATCGCCGCGGCCGCGGCCAGCGCGAGCACCGCGACCAGCGCGGTGGCGAACGAGCGGAGCACGACCGGCGCTTCTTCGGCACCGCGGAGAGCAGCTCGAGCGTGAGCTGCCACGGGTGGCCCGGGCTCCGCTCCCACACGTGCAGGTAGTAGCTCGAGTCCGGCGCCGCGGCGCCGCCCTCGACGAACGTGCCGAACGTGTAGCCGAGGTCGCCGCCGTCGCTCGCGAACTGGGCGAGCGACATCATGCGGCCCTGCGGATGGCGCGCGGCCGCCGAGTCGCGCGCGGCGTCGTGGCCGACGACGGGCAGCGCGCCCTCGCACAGCCAGCGCACCTGCGGCGCGGCCGCGCCCGCGAGCGCGGCGCCCAGGCCCTGAGCGCTCGCCACCTGCGCGAAGTCGGCGTCCGCCTTCCAGAGCCCGTGCCGCGGGTTCGCGTTGCCGCGCCCGGCCGGCACGCGCGCGAGCGTGCGCGCCTCGAGCGCGGGCGGATCGGTGGTCGCGGCCGGGTGGGAGACGCCGGCGTCGAAGACGGCCCGGAGCGTGCCGTCGGCCTGGCGCTTCCAGACCGTGACGAACGAGCCCGTGGCGTCGGGTTTCGAGCGGGTGCTGTCGCGGCGCCACTGCCACGGCCCGGTCGTCCAGCCCATGTCGCCGGCGGCGCTCGCCACGGCCACGAGCGGCTCCCAGGACAGCCGTGCCGCGCTCGCGGGCCGGGCCGAGTAGACCTTGCGCGCGTTGACCGGCCCCGGCGCGAACACCACGGCGGTGGGCGCGAGGTGCGCGAGGAAGCCGGCGCGAATGCCGTGCGCCGCCACGTCCCGCGCGAATGCGTGCTCGGCCTCGACGAGCGCCTGCGGGCCCGTGGATTGCGCACTGGCCGTCACTTGCGCGAACAGGACGAGCGCGCCCGCGCCGCCCAGCCATCCGCGTCGCATCACGTTGACCTCCGAGTCGTCCACTTCGGCCGGGACGGGTTCCCAAGGTGATACGCCCTGATATCACGGCGCGCCCCCCGCGGGCAACGGTTGCGCGCCGGGCGTTCAGCCGCGCGTGACCGGCCGCAGCGACGCGGGGCCGAGTCGCTCTGCCCGCTCAAGAACAGGGGCGTCGGGACCGATGACTGTTCGGGCACCCAACTCCTCGCCGTGGAGTGACTTCCCTTGAAACGTCCGCTGGCCCGCTACCTGCGCCGCCACCGCCGGCAATTGATCGACGCCATCGCCCGTCCGCTCGAGGGCCCGTTCGCGCCCGAGGGGGCGCAGCACGAGGCGGCGACGTTCGTGGACGGCCTCGCGGCGGCGTTCGCGCACACCGACACGCTGGGCGTGCTCGACCGCATGCGGCTGCGGTTCTCGGAATGGCGGCGCGCCGGGGTGGACTCCGACCGGCTGCTCGGCGTGCTCGTGGCGCTCGTGCGCGGCGCGGGCCCCGCCGAGGGCGCGTGGGGGCGGGACCTGCGCCCGCTGCTCGACCTCGTCCCGACGCCGGTCGTGGCCGTGGACGCCGACGACCGCGTCACCGCGGTCAACCGCGCGTTCGCCGCGCTCGGCGGCGAGGCGGACGAGGTGCTGCCGGGCCTGCTGCTGCGCGAGCTGATCGACGGCCTCGCGCCCGCCGGCGAGCCGGCCTCCGCCGGGCCGCAGCGCGTCACGCTGCGGGGCGCGCCGGGACGCGTGCTCGTCGCCACGCGCACGCCCGGGCGCGAGTCGGACCCGGCCGCACCGGGCTACGTCTCGCTCGTGCCCGAGCCCGCGGCGGACGCGCCCGAGTCGTCTCTCTCCGAGCTGCTCGAGCGCGAGAAGCACCAGAAGGAGAAGTTCGCGGCGCTCCTCACCGTGAGCCACGCGGTCGTCAACTCGCTCGACCTGAACACCATCCTCACGACGATCGCCAAGCAGGTGCGCCAGGTCATCCAGACCGACGAGTGCACCGTGTTCCTGTTCGACGAGTCCGAGCAGGTGCTCTACCCGGTCGTGTGCGACGCCTCGGCGTGGGTCGACGAGCTCATGGCCGTGCGCCTCAAGCTGGGCCAGGGCATCACGGGCACCGTGGCGCAGAGCGGCCGGGGCGAGATCGTCAACGACTCCGAGAACGACCCGCGTGCCATGCGCGTGCCGGGCACGCCGCCCGAGGACGCGGCGCTGCTGTGCGTACCCATGCACGCGCGCGACCAGCTCATGGGCGTGCTGACGCTGACGCGGCAGGGCAAGCGGGGCTTCCAGCACGAGGACCTCGACCTGGCGACGCTGTTCGCCGGGCAGTGCAGCGCCGCGCTGGCGAACGCGCGCATGTACGCCGAGATGAAGCGCGCGTTCGACGACCTGCGCGAGGCGCAGGCGCAGCTCGTGCAGTCGGCCAAGCTGAACGCGCTCGGCGAGATGGCCGGCGGCGTCGCGCACGACTTCAACAACATCCTCGCGGCGATCCTGGGGCGCACGCAGCTCATGCTGCAGACCGTGCCCGACCCCGAGCTGCGCCGGCAGCTCACCGTGATCGAGCAGGCGGCGCTCGACGGCGCGCAGACCGTGCGCCGCGTGCAGGAGTTCACGCGCGTCCGCCAGGACGAGCGCTTCGAGACCATCGACGTCAACCAGGTGCTGCTCGACGTGCTCGAGCTGACGCGGCCCGCGTGGGAGACCGGCGTCAAGCGGCGCGGCGTCGCGATCGACGTGCACCTCGAGCTGAGCGCCTCGCACCCGGCGGCCGGCAACGCGTCCGAGCTGCGCGAGGTGTTCACGAACCTCGTGCTGAACGCCGTCGACGCGATGCCCGACGGCGGCGAGCTGTGGGTGTCCACCGAGAACGGGCAGGACGTCGTGCGCGTGCAGGTGCGCGACAGCGGCGTGGGCATGGACGCGGAGACGCGCGCCAAGATCTTCGACCCGTTCTTCACGACCAAGGAGCTCAAGGGCACGGGCCTCGGCCTGTCGGTGGCCTACGGCATCGTCTCGCGCCACCACGGCACGATCCGGGTCGACAGCGAGCCCGGCATCGGCACCGTGTTCACGCTCGAGTTCCCCATGGGCGAGGTCGCGAGCGAGTCCGCCGGCGACGACGCCGGCACGCCGCTGCCCAACCTGCGCGTGCTCGTCGTCGACGACGAGGAGGCCGTGCTCGAGGTGCTGGGCGACATGCTCGGGATCATGGGCATGCAGGTCACGCGGGCCCATGGCGGCCCGGCCGGCGTCGCGGCGCTCGAGAACGGGGAGTTCGACATCGTCTTCACCGACCTCGGCATGCCCGAGGTCAACGGCTGGGACCTCGCGCTGACGGCCAAGTCGCGCCGCGCCGAGACCGCGGTCGTGCTCGTGACGGGCTGGGGCTTCCAGCTCGAGGAGGACGCCGCCGCCTCGCGCGGCGTCGACCAGGTCATGGCCAAGCCGTTCTCGTGGGAGGACGTGCAGGGGGCCGTCCGCCAGATCGGTCGCGCGGCCGCCTCGCGCGCCGCCTGAGCGGCGCCGCCGCGAACGCGAAGGGCGCGCG
>JBAIWU010000308.1:0-9113 GCA_037917155.1 Candidatus Eiseniibacteriota bacterium | reverse complement strand
GTCGAGCCAGGCGCGCACGTCGACGAGCGCGGGGCCGTCGAGCGGATCGCGCGACTCGGGCGCGAGCGGCGCCTCGAGCGATCCCGGGCCCACCGCGCACCACGCGCCGGGCTCGCGCTGGCGGCGGATCGCCTCGTGCAGGCGGGCGACCTCCGCCTTGCGCTCGGCCGCGCGGGCGAGCGGCGCGCACGCGCGCAGGCGCGCCCGTGCGAGGTCGCACTCGGCCCGCTCCGCGATGCTTCCGCAGACGCGGTCGAACTCGAGGAGCTCCAGGGAGTGTCGATCCACGTTCACGTCATCCGATGATCGCGCACGCCCCCGCTCGCGCCGGGACGCCGACAATCGTTCGGGACCCCATGGGGGTCCTTGCCGCACACACCCTCGGATGCCGCAGAACCCCTACGAGGACCGCGACAACGAGAGCCGATGTTCCGCAGTTGCGAACTGCCCGTGAAGCCAGTGCGCGCCCGGCACCGGCACGCCGCGCCACGCGGTGGCGCGAGCGCCCGCCACGACCAGCGGTCGTGTCGCGACGCCGCGCGCCGCGGCGGCGCGCGCGAACCCGAGACCGGGAGCGAGGACCAGCAGGAGCACCACGACGGCCGCCACCCCGGCGCCGAACGCCAGGCCGAGCGCGCCCCCCAGTGTCCGATCGAGCCAGCCCAGCGGTCCCGCATGGACCGCCTTCGCCACCAGCTCACCCCACCAAGCGAACAACGACACCACGGCCAGGCCGCCGAGTCCCGAAACGACCCAGCGCAGGAACACGAACACGAGCGCGGGACGCGCGTCGCGCCAGTGGTCCCCGACCCAGTGCGAGAGCTGCGCTCCCGTCCAGATGCCCGCCAGCAGCCCGAAGAACGCGAAAACCTGCGCGACGGTGCCGCGCAGGATTCCGCGAATCGTGAAGGAAGCCAGGAGGACGAGCACGACCCCGTCCACCCATGTCACGCCGTGCAGGAGGTCCAGCGGTCCTAGCTCTCCTGAGCCCTTCGCGCCATGTTCTTGCGCTTGGCGGCGTTCATCTTGCGCTTGCGCCGCTCGCTGGGCTTCTCGAAGTGTTGGTGACGACGGAGATCGGCGAGGATTCCGGCCTTCTCACACTTCTTCTTGAAACGACGCAGGGCGCTCTCGAAGGACTCACCGTCCTTCACCCTGATGCCAGGCAATCCATTCCCCCCTCTCGACGGATCACTCCCGCAGAGGAGCACGCGTGGGCTGAAGCGTAACGAGTTGTCCCACCTGAAAAGGTGGCAGTTCGGAAATAGCCGGCGCAGTCTAGGGCCCGCCCCCGCGGGCGTCAAGCGCCTCCGGCCCCACCCGCTGCGCGGGCGTCCGGCCGGGCCGTCCCGGCCGCCCACAACGCCGCCACGGCCAGCGCCGCGGTCTCGGTCCGCAGCCGAACGGCCGCGAGTGAAAGACCTGCAAAGCCGCCGTCCTGCAACGCGTTGAGCTCCGCGCCCGAGAAGCCGCTCGAAGGCCCGACGGCCGCGATCGTGCGCCCAGGCGTGGCGCCCACGCGCCCTGCCGTCGGCTCGCCGTCGGGCCGGCAGACCCAGCGGGCGGCCGCTGCCCCGGCGTCCGCGAGGACGACGGCCAGCGGCGCGGGCGTCTCGATCGCGAGCCTCCAGGCGGCCCGCGACTGGCGCAGCGCGGCGGTCGCGAGCCGCTCCCAGCGCGCCCGCCTCGCCGCGAAGCGTTCCCAGCGCCCGCGCTCGGCGTCCACGAGCCGCAGGCGCGCGACGCCCAGCTCCGCCAGCTTCTCGACGAGCCAGTCGCCGCGGTCCCCCTCCGGCGCGCCGCACCAGAGCTCGAGCTCGGCGGGGCGTGTCCGAGTGCGCCGCTCGGTCACGCGCGCCTCCACGCTGGCGCCGCACGCGATCACCTCGAGCGTCGCCAGCAGGCCCGCGCCGTCGGTCGCTCCCACGCGCTCGCCCGGGCGCACGCGGACGACGCGCGTGAGGTAGTGCGCCTCGTCCCCCGCGATCTCGATCGTCTCGCCGGCCGCGGCCAGCAGCGGCAGGTGGACGAACGATGGCGCGCCGTCAGCCGCCAAAGGCGCCCTTCACGCGCTCGAACAGCGTGCGGCTCGGGCGCGGGGCCTTGAGGCCCTCGCCCTTGCGCAGCTCCTCGAGCAGCTTGCGCTCGGCGCCCGTGAGCTTCGCGGGCACCCAGACCATCAGTCGCACGAGCAGGTCGCCGCGCCCGCCGCGCAGTCCCGGCAGGCCCTTGCCGCGCAGGCGGACGCCGTGGCCGCTCGCCGTGCCCGCGCTCACGTCCACCGACTGCGTGCCGCCGCCGAGCAGGGTCACCTCGACCTTGCCGCCCAGCGCGAGTGTCGCGAACGAGACCGGCAGGTCCATCACGAGGTCGTCGCCATGGCGCTCGAAGACCTCGTGCTCCTTCTCCTCGATCAGCACGATCAGGTCGCCCGCCGGGCCGCCGCGCCGGCCGGCGTCGCCGAGCCCGCGGAGCGGGATGTAGTTGCCGCTCGCCACCCCCGGCGGCACCTTGACCGACACGGTCTCGGTCTCGCTCACGCGCCCGTCGCCGCCGCACGCCGCGCAGCGCTCGCTCACGATGTGGCCCTCGCCTTCGCAGCGCGGGCACGCGGTGACGTTGACAAACTGGCCGAACATCGTCTGCTGCACGCGCCGCACCTGCCCGCGCCCCTGGCATTGCGAGCACGTGCGCTCGCCCTTGCCGCCGCGACCGTCGCACGTCGCGCAGCGCTTGAGGTGCTTCACGCGGATCTTCTTCTCGACGCCCGAGGCGACCTCCTCGAGCGTCAACGGCAGGCGCACCTGCAGGTCGTCGCCGCGCCCGGGCCCGCGCGCCTCGCCGCCGCCGAACAGGTCCTCGAATCCGCCCGCGCCGCCGCCGAAGTCGCGCATGAACGCCCGCAGCGCGTCCGCGAGGTCGAAGCCGCTGAAGTCGTAGCCGCCCGGGCCCGGACCGCCGGCCGCGCCGCCCATCCCCGCGTGCCCGAACTGGTCGTAGCGCGCGCGCTTCTCCGGGTCGCGCAGCACCTCGTAGGCCTCGGTCGCCTCCTTGAACTTCGCCTCGGCCGACTTGTCCCCCGGGTTGCGGTCGGGGTGGTACTGCATCGCGATCCTGCGGTAGGCCTTCTTGATCTCCTCCTCGGTCGCGCCGCGCTGGACCCCGAGGACCTCGTAATAGTCGCGCTTGCTCATTGACCGGCCCGCGGCGATCGCGCGACCACGACGCGCGCGGCGCGCAGCGCCCGACCGCCGCGCCGGTAGCCCTTGTGGACCACCTGCGCCACCGCGCCGGGCGCGACGCCGTCGGGCGCGTCGATCTCGAGCACGGCCTCGTGCACGGAGGGATCGAACGGGCGGCCCGCCGCCTCGATCTCGGTCACATCCCAGCGCGCGAGCGTATCGCGCATGCGCTGCGCGGTCAGCGCGACGCCCTGGGCCCACGGCTCGCCCGCCTGCTCGGGCGACAGCGCCGACAGCGCGCGCTCGAGGTCGTCGAGCAGGCCGATGACGTCGAGCAGCACGGACTCCTGCGCGCGCGCGACGGCCTCCTCGCGGTCCCGAACGGCGCGGCGGCGGAAGTTCTGCAGCTCGGCCTCGCTGCGCAGCCAGCGGTCCTTCCAGTCGACCGCCTCCTCGGCGGCAGGGGCGGCCGGCGCGGGCTCCTCCCCGGCGGGAGCCTCGGGCTGCGGCTCCTCGACGGGCAGCTGCGAACCCTCCGCGCCCTCGCCGGCCACGTCGCCGGGCACGGCGTCCCTCACGTCTTCGGTCATGTTCGGAGTGGTTCCTTTCCGCGCGGGCGTCGGGGCGTCACGCCGACAACAGGTCGGCGATCCGCGAGCCCACGGTGTCCACGATGGCCAGCGTGTACGCGTAGTCCATGCGCAGCGGCCCGAGCACGCCCACCGCGCCGGGGATGGAGCCGGGCAGGGCGAAGCTCACGAGGCTGCAGGCGGCCAGCCCGCCGTCGGCCTCGAGGCCCACGCGGACGCCCGCCTGGCCCTGGATGCCGGTCACGAGCAGCCGGGCGAGCGGCTCGCCGCTCTCGACCGCCTCGAGCACGGGCGAGAGGTGCTGCGGGCTCGCGAACTCGGGCTGGCGCGCGATGTGCCCGGCGCCCGAGGCCAGCAGGGGCGTCTCGACGGGCCGCGTCCACGACGCCGACACGGCCCGCATGACGATGCGCACGCCCGAGTGGCGCGCCAGCCCGTCGTCGTGCGCGAGGCGCGAGCGCACCTCGGCCAGGCTGCGTCCGAGCAGGCGCTCGCGCAGCACGCCCTCGACCTGCTCGAGCGCCCCGCGCTCGAGCGGCGTGTCGAGCTCGAGCACGAGCGTGCGTGCCGCGTGCCCGCCCAGCCCGAGCACGAGCAGGGCGCGGCGCTCGCTCAGCCCCTCGAGGTCGAGCGCCACGAGCACCTCCTCGTCGAACGACGCGGCGAGCGCGAGCCCGAGCTGGTGCGTGAGCGAGGCGAGCAGGCGCGAGGCCTCCTGGAGCAGCCGCTCGACGTCGTGCGTCGAGCGGGCGAACTGCGTGTCGATGGCGTCCACGACCTCCGCGGGCAGCACGGCCGGCTCGAGCAGCGCGCGCACGAAGTACTCGTAGCCGCGGCTCGAGGGCACGCGGGCGGCTGAGCCGCGCGTGTGCTCGATGAGCCCGAGGTCCTCGAGCTCCGCGAGCACGCCGCGCACGGCCGCGCCCGACAGGCGCATGCGGCCCCGGGTGGCGATGCGCTCGGAGCCCACGGGCCGGCCGTCGTGGCCGTGGAGGGTCACCAGCGCGCGGAACACGGCCCGCTGGCGTTCGCTGAGGTCGGGATCGCCCGGCGTGAGGCGCCCGGGGAGGGTCGGGTCGGACATGCCCGCGAATTTAGGGAGGCGGCGCACGGGCGTCAATGGCGCCCCCGGGCCGCGATCCACGCGATGACGTCGTCCGCGACGAAGCGGTGCGCGGGCGCCACCCGCCAGCCCCCGTCCGTGCGCTCGAGCCGCCCGCCGGCGACGGCCTCCTCCAGCGCGCGGCCGAACCGCCGCTCGAGCGCCGCACGCTCCGCGGGCGGGTAGTCGGCGAGCCGCAGCCCCGTGCCCAGCCGCAGCGCGAGCATCAGGATCTCCTCGGCGATGGCGGCCTCCCCCGGCGACTCGCGCTCGGCCTCGGGCGCGCGGCCCGCCTCGAGCGCGGCCGCCCACTCGCGCGTGTCGCGCAGGTTGCCCCAGCGCTCGCCCGCCCACAGCCCGTGCGCCGAGGGCCCCACGGCCATCCACTCGCGGCGCAGCCAGTACGTGAGGTTGTGGCGCGCCTCGGCGCCGGGCCGGCACGCATTCGAGGTCTCGTACGGCCGGAGCCCCGCCCTCGCCGCGGCGGTGAGGAACGCGTCGTACATCGCGGCCTGCGCGTCGTCCGGCACGACGTGCGCGCGCCCGTCGAGGACCGCGTCCCCGAGCGGGTTGCCGCGGTCGGGGATGAAGGCGTACGCGGACAGGTGCTCGATCGGCAGCTCGAGCGCCCGCGCGAGCGAGCGCTCGAACGCGTCGAGACGGTGCCCGGGCCAGCCGAACATGAGATCGAGCGACAGGCGCTCGAAGCCGTGCGCGCAGGCGAGCGCCACGGCCTCGGCGGGGCGGCGCTCGTCGTGGACACGCCCCAGCACAGCCAGCTCGTCCCGCGAGAAGCTCTGCGCGCCGAGCGAGAGCCGGTTGACGCCGGCGGCCGCCCACGCGTCCAGCCGCGCCGGCGTCACGCTCTCCGGGTTCGCCTCGAGCGTGACCTCCGCCCCGGGCGCGAGCGTGAAGGCGCCCGCCACCGCGCGCCACAGCCGCGCGAAGTGGCGCGTGCCGAGCGCCGACGGCGTGCCGCCGCCGAGGAAGACCGACGTGAGCGCCACGCCCGAGGCGGCCGGGGACCGCATCGCGACCTCGCGCTCGATCGCGCCCAGCCACCGGTCCACGAGGCCGTGCTCGAACGCGCTCGTCGCGAAGTGGCAGTACGTGCAGCGCACGGAGCAGAACGGCACGTGCACATAGAGCCCGGCCCGCGCGCCCGCGCGCGCGGCGACCGCCGGGCCGTCGGCCGTCAACGGATCGGCCGGAACATCCGGTCGAAGCGGATGTTGAACAACCCGTTCCACCACGCGTCGCCCGCGGTCGAGAAGTAGATGAACATCGCCTTGCCCTGCACCAGGTCCATGGCCACCGGGCCCCAGTAGCGGCTGTCGTACGAGTTGTCCCGGTTGTCCCCCATCATGAACAGGTTGCCCGGCGGCACCGTCGGCGGCTTGTAGTTGTCGCGCGGCGTGTAACCCTCGGGGTCCTCCGTGGGCACGATGTGCTGCACGTATGGCTCGACCAGCTTCTTGCCGTCGACGTAGACGTCCTTGTGCCGCACCTCGACGGTCTCGCCCCCGGTGGCGATGCACCGCTTGATGAACTGCTTGCTCGGGTCCGGGGGGAAGTCGAACACGATGACGTCCCCGTGCCTGGGCGCGCGCAGCCCGGGCAGCCGGATGTGGGTGAACGGCAGCTTCGGGCCGTACTCGAGCTTGTTCACGAACAGGAAGTCCCCGACCAGCAGCGTGTTCAGCATCGACTCGCTGGGGATGCGGAACGCCTGGATCACGAACTGGCGCAGGAACAGCGTCAGCACCCCGGCCACGACGAGCGCCTCGATGTACTCCTGTGTGCTGGACTTGGGCTTCCGCTTCGGCTTCGCCATGGGTCTCCTTCCGGAGCGCGTCAGCTCCGATCCACCTTCAGCACCGCGAGGAACGCCTCCTGCGGGACCTCGACCGTTCCGATCTGCTTCATGCGCCGCTTGCCCTCCTTCTGCTTCTCGAGCAGCTTGCGCTTGCGCGTGATGTCGCCGCCGTAACACTTCGCGAGCACGTTCTTGCGCTGCGCGCCGAGCGTCTCGCGGGCGATGACCTTGCCACCGATCGCCGCCTGGATCGCGACCTGGAACATCTGCCGCGGGATGAGCTCCTTGAGCCGCTCGCACAGCGAGCTGCCGTAGGTATACGCCTTGTCGCGGTGCACGATCGCCGAGAGCGCGTCCACGGGCTCGCCGTTCAGCAGCACGTCGAGCTTGACGACATCCGAGGCCTGGCGCCCGTCGAACTCGTAGTCGAGCGACGCGTAGCCGCGGGAGACCGACTTCAGCCGGTCGTAGAAGTCGAGCACGATCTCGCCCAGCGGCAGCCGATACGCGAGCCGCTGGCGGTTCTCCTCGAGCGGCTCGGTGCTCACGAACGTGCCGCGCCGCTCCTGGCAGAGCTTGTAGATGTTCCCGATGTACTCCGACGGCGTCACGATGTGCGCGAGCACCACCGGCTCCTCGATGACCTCGATGTTCTGTACGGGCGGCAGGTTCGCCGGGTTGTCGACCGTGACCACGTCCCCGCTGGTGAGCAGCACCTCGTACTCGACGCTGGGCGTCGTCGCGATGAGGTCGATCTGGAACTCGCGGCGCAGCCGCTCCTGGATGATCTCGAGGTGGAGCAGCCCCAGGAAGCCCACGCGGAACCCGAACCCGAGCGCCACCGACGTCTCGGGCTCGTACATGAGCGACGCGTCGTTCAGGCGCAGCTTCCCGAGCGCCTCCTTGAGCGGCTCGTACTGCTCGGCGTCGATCGGGTACAGGCCCGAGAACACCATCGACTTGGTCTCGCGGAAGCCCGGCAGCGGCTCGGTGTCCTCGTCGGCCGCCACGCCGATCGTGTCGCCCACGCGCGCGTCCGCGACCGTCTTGACGCCCGCCACGACGTAGCCGACCTGGCCGGCGTGCAGCTCGGACGCCGGCTCGAGCTTGAGCCGCAGCCGCCCGACCTCGGTCACCTCGTGCTGCTTGCCGGTCGACAGGAAGCGGATCGCGTCGCCCGCGCGCACGACGCCGTCGACCACGCGCACGAGGCAGACGACCCCGCGGTACTGGTCGAACTTGGAGTCGAAGATGAGCGCGCGCAGCGGCGCGTCCGGGTCGCCCGCGGGCGGCGGCACGTCGGCGATGACGCGCTCGAGCAGGTCCTCGACGCCCAGGCCGGTCTTGGCGCTGATGCGGCAGACGTGCTCGGCCGGCACGTGCGCGATGTGCTCGATCTCGAGCGCGATCTCGTCGGGCCGGGCGGCCGGCAGGTCGATCTTGTTGATCGCGCCCACGATCGCCAGGTCCTGCTCGGCGGCGAGGTAGTAGTTCGAGAGCGTCTGCGCCTCGATCCCCTGCGACGCGTCCACCACGAGGATCGCGCCCTCGCACGCCGCCAGCGCGCGCGAGACCTCGTACGTGAAGTCCACGTGACCGGGGGTATCGATGAGGTTCAGTTCGTACGAGCGCCCGTCGCGCGCGGCGTACTCCATCGCGATCGCGTGCGACTTGATCGTGATGCCCTTCTCGCGCTCGAGGTCCATGTCGTCGAGGACCTGCGCCTTCATCTGCTGCGGCGTGAGCGTGTGCGTGATCTCGAGCAGCCGGTCGGCGAGCGTGCTCTTGCCGTGGTCGATGTGGGCGACGATGCAGAAGTTGCGGATGTTCTCGAGGCGGGGATCGCTCAAAAGTGCCACCGTAGGGAGAGCCGGGCCGAGCCGCGCGGACGCCCGCCGCCCGGGCGCGGCGCGCCCGGGAGCGAGTCGTCGGGCGCGGCGTCGCGCGGCAGCGCAGGATCGTTGCGGAAGTCGATGTCGAAGGTGCGGAAGTGCGCGTCGACGTAGGCGTCGACCAGCGCGTAGGCGATGACGCCGGCGATCAGCCACTGCCCGCTGACGTAGTGGTCGAGGTGCGAATTGTAGTCCGTCGCGGCGCGATTGTACGCGGCCGCGTCGCTGTCGGCCCGCGCCACGGCGAGGTCCCGCAGCAGGCGGTCCATCGCGCTCTTGTCCGCGAGCACCCCGCCGCCGAGCCAGCCCTCGACGCCGGCGACCGCGAGCGCCTTGAGGCGCGAGTGGTTGTGCCACTGCCCCCAGCCCGGCACCACGAGCGAGCGCAGCATGACGAACCGCGGCTGCTCGCTCCAGCGCAGCGGCGCCGGGGCGGCCGTCTCCGCAGTGTCGCGCCCGGCCGCCCGCGCGGTCGTGTCGGCGGGGGCCTTCCGCACGCGGGCCGCCGTGTCGGGGAGCGCCGGCCGCGGC
>JBAIWU010000307.1:0-2210 GCA_037917155.1 Candidatus Eiseniibacteriota bacterium | reverse complement strand
CGATCGGCTCGGCCTCCGTGCTGCCGTAGAAGACCTCGCTGTCCGCACAGGCGGCCGCGAACGCACCGGCCATCGCGACCGACACGGGCGCGCCGCCCGTGAAGAACGTGCGCAGTGGCAGCCGGCCGCCGGTTTCCGCGAGGTGCCGGATCAGCCGGTCGTAGAAGGCCGGGGACCCGGTCGACGTCGTCACGGACTCGGCCGCCATCTGCTCGAGGATCGCCGCGGGGCGGATGTCCGCGGGGCGGCGCGGGTCGAAGGCCGGCAGCACGGTGGGGATTCCATTCGCCAGGTTGTCGAGCACGAACACCGGCAGGGTGGGCATGTCGACGTCGCCCTCGCGCAGGCCGCGGTGGGCGGCGAGCACCTCGTGTTGCGCCCAGAGGAATGCATGCGAGCGAGCCGCACCCTTCGGCCGGCCGGTCGTGCCGGTCGTGAACGTGACGAGGGCGAGCGCGTCGCCGTCCAGCTCCGCGGCCGGCGGCCCGCCCGGGCCGGCACCCGCCGCGCGCGCGTCCCCCGCGCCGAGGCCCGCGCGAGCCACCAGGGCGATCGGTATCCGTCGCACCGCCGGGCTGAGCAGGCGCAGCAGGTGGGCGCGCGGCGTGCCCACGAAGGCGCGCGGGCCGGCCACCTCCACGGCCGCCTCGAGCCTTCGGCGATCGGCCCAGGCGTCGACGAACACGGCGACCGCGCCCGCGTGCAGGATGCCGAGCAGGGCGACGTAGAGGTCCACCGACATCGGCACGAACAGCAGCACGCGCTCACCGGGCCCGACACCGAGCTGTCGCAGCCGCTGCGAGAATTCCATGGTGCGCGCCGCCAGCCCGGCGAACGTGACCGCCTCGCGCCGGCCGTTCCGCGTCGCCACGATGGCGGTGCGCGCCGGATGGAGCCGCGCGCGTTCGAGCAGGCGCGCCGCGATGTTGGCGTTCATCGGCGGACCTCCCGCGCCGGCATCCCGCACGCGGCGCTCAAGGCACCCACTGGTAGAGCGCGTAGCGCCGGAGCACCCGTGAGCCGTGGCCCTCCGACATGTGGCGCGAGACGTTGTCCACGTGCATGAGCGCGTCGATGACCGACACGCATCCCCGCTCCCGGCCGCGTGCGCGCGCCTCCGAGAGCAGGAAGCCACCGAGTCCGGCGCCGCGCGCCGCCGGCGCGACCGCGAGCGACTTGCAGACGAGACGGGCGCCCGTCGCGCCACCTTCGCGGGGCGGATCGAGCAGGCCGAGCATGAATCCCACCAGCCGCCCTTCGCCGTCACGCGCGAGCAGCAGGAGCCCCGGATCGATGCGCGCGACCATGGGACGGTAGAGCGACAGGAATTCCCCGAGTTCGATCGGCGAGTACCACGGGTTGTCCGCAAAGCCCTCGAGGCTCAGCGCCCAGAGGTCGCGCAGCTCCGACTCGAGCCGCCCGGGCTCCAGCGTTCGCACCGTGATGCCCAGCGACGCGAGCCGCTGCGTCGCCGCACGCCGCCGGGGCTCGTCCACGTGGATCGGTGACTCGATGCGGCTCTCGTAGGCGGCGATCGGCGCGAAGCCGGCCGCTTCGAGCTGCGCCGGGTATTCGCGGGGATTGCGCGGCTCGGACGGGAACCAGGGCCCCGCGGAGCCGGGATCCTCGGGGCCGGGCGGCAGCGCGAAGCGGTACCGATGCCACGTGCTGCCGTTCATCGGGCCGATCACCCGCTGCGCTCCCCGGTCCACCAGCCCGGCGCACGCCGCGCGGAGCAGCCCCCCGCCGGCCACGGGGTCCGAGGAGGCGTACCAGCCCACGAGCCCCGTGACGCCGGGAGCCGGGCGCAGGTCGGGCACCAGCACGGTGCCGAGGCGCGCCTGGGCCTCGTCGCCGCGCCAGGCGATCCAGTGCTCCGCGCGCGCCGGCAGCGGCTCGGCGTCGAAGTCCGCCCCCAGGCGGGCCTCGAGCAGGTCGAGCGCGGCCGGCGCCGGCTCGGCCGCGCTTCGATGTTCGAACCGAAGCGCGCTCATCGGCCGAGCCCTCGCAGGTCGATCCCGATCCACGCGAAATGGACGGGCAGCGTGACCGCGACCGCGATCAGCACGCACAGCGCCTGCACTCGCAGCGGCCCGTGCAAGGGTCCGCCGAGCCTCACGCGTCCGCGCAGGGCGAAGTAGGCCGGCGCGCCGAGGACGAGCGGCAGCGCGCAGGCCACGATCGTCTCGACGGTGGCGAGGCTGCCGAGC
>JBAIWU010000306.1:0-3426 GCA_037917155.1 Candidatus Eiseniibacteriota bacterium | reverse complement strand
CGAGGCCGTCACCGGCGCGGCGCCACGCGCCCCGATGCGGGTCAGTGCGACGGATAGGCCACCGTGAGCCCGACATCGAGCTGGTAGAGCCCGTCCGCGACGAAGTCCGTCGTCAGCGACTTGAGCTCGTGGCCCACCCACGGCAGCGCGCACGCCGAGACGACGAGCCCCCATTCGACGCCGCCTGGCGTGCGCAGGACGCCGCCGAGGTGGCCGACGATCCCGGCGGCGGGGCGCACGAGCGACTCGCGGTAGCGACCGGTGAGCGCCATCTGCGGCGTGAACGTCTCGATGGTGCCGCGCTCGTGCACGAGGAAGAATGCCGGGCCGATCCCGGTGAGCCACCGGGCGCGCGACGTGCCGTCGCGGTAGCGGACCTGCACCGCGAGGTCGTAGAGCTCGAGGCGCGAATCGAGCGGCACCTCCCACTGGAACTCGGTCGTGTACATGACGTCCGGCCGGCCCGCCAGGCTCCAGAACCCGAAGCCGGCGGTGACGGACGCCTTCGGTCCCACCGTGCGCACGGCGTCCAGCTCGACGTGCAGGCCGCCGTCCCGGTACTCGTGCGCGAGCTCGCGCTCCAGCGCGAACGTGCCGCCGAGCACGGCCTGCGCGCCCCAGATGTCGCGCGGCCGCGCGGGGCGGACGGGCGCTTCACGCGCGGCGGGCGCCGCCGCGGCCCGCGCCGGCGGCGGCGCCGGGCGCTCGGGCGAGACGCGCGAAGCGCCCAGCCAGCCCACGGGCGAGAGCGCGTCGACCGGGCGCACGCGCAGCTCGAGGCCGCTCTCGAGCGCGTGCGTCTCGACCACGACGACCTCGGCGCCGTCGGGCAGCAACACGGTCACGGTGTCCGGCCGCTCCGGGCTCCAGGCCGCGACGCGCAGCGCGAGGCTGTCGCCGGGCGGGGTGGCGCGCAGCCAGCCGTGGTCGCCCACCTGCCAGGCGCGCGTCTGCGCGATCGCCTCGACCCGCTGCGGCGGCGGCTGGGGCGACTCGGCGGGCGATGTGCCGATGAAGCAGTTGTCGAAGCACGAGGGCGACCCGTCGTCGTCATCGCTCGAGCTCGAGGACGGGGGCGAGCTCGTGCCCGGCTTCGTGCGGGGCTGGTCGGTGGGCTTGGGCACCCGCTGCTTGTCGCCGGCGATCGGGCCGAAGTCCTCGGCGGCGTGGAGCGTGGGTGCGGTTTCCTCGGGCGACCCCACGTCGGCGTGGGCGCGGGGCGCGCGGGCCAGCCACAGGGCGATCGCGACGAGCGCGAACGCCGACGCGGCCCGGCCCAGGGTGGGGCGAACCTGCTGCGACCGCATGGCAGGCTTCTCCTGGAGGCCGTGGGGGAACGGGCCGGACGCTAGGCCCGCCCCCGCGCGCCGTCAACAAGCGGAGAACGCCGCGGTCAGACCCCGAAGGCCTCTGCGTCCCACGCCAGCCCGAGCTCGCCCGGCGGCGCCATGAAGCCGAGCAGCGCGCTGGCGGCGACCACCGCGGGCGAGGCGAGGTAGCCCTCGCCGCCGAGGCCCATGCGGTTCGTCCAATTGCGATTGAAGCTCGTGATGGCGCGCTGGCCCTTCGCGAGCGCGTCGGGTCCCTGGCCGAAGCACGGCCCGCACCACGACTGGCGGATCTGCCCGCCGGCGCCCCGGAACACGGACGCGATCGACTCGCCACCGAGCCGCGGGTCGGGCTGCTCGATGCGCTCGCGCACGCCGCCCGAGCCCGGGAAGATGACGAACTCGCGCGCCGCCTTCGCGTGGCCGCGCCCGCGCGCCGCGCGCAGCACCAGCGCGGCCGAGAGCAGGTCGTCGTAGCTGCCGTTCGTGCACGAGCCGATCATCGCCTTGTCGAACGGGATCCTCTCGCGCGCGACCTCGTCCGCCGGGAACGCGTTGCCGGGGCTGAAGGGCTTCGCGATCATCGGCGCGACGTCCGACAGCTCGAGCGTCTCGTCGATCTCCCAGCGCGCGTCGGCGCCGGGCGCGAGCGGCGGGTAGGGCAGGCCGTCCATGCCCTTGGCGCGGAACCATGCGTGCGTCGTCTCGTCCGGCGCGAAGATGCCGTTGAAGCTCTCGGCCTCCGCCATCATGTTGCAGATCGTGTTGCGGTAGGCGATCGGGAGCTGGCGGCGCGCGTCGACGAACTCGACGCTCATGCCCTGCGACTGCTTTGCGCCCCAGCGGCGCAGCAGCTCGAGCACGATGTCCTTGCCGCTCACCCACGGCTGCAGCGCGCCCGTGAACGCGACCCGGCGCGCCTTCGGCAGCGTGAGGTAGATGTAGCCCGTGCTCCAGCCGAAGCCGAGCGTCGTCGAGCCGACGCCGATGCCGATCGCGCCGTACGCGCCGTACGCCCGCGAGTGCGAGTCGGCGCCCGGGATGAGCATGCCCGGGTACACGAGCCCCTGCTCGGGGAAGTAGAAGTGGAAGATGCCGTCGCCGGGCGTGGCGTAGTACGGCTTCGCGATGCCGTGCTGCTTCGCGAACGCGCGTCCGATGCCCGTCTGCTTGTCGTCGGACTCGACGCCGGTGAAGACGAAGTGGTCGTTCGCCACCGCGATCTGGCGCGGCCAGATCGTGTCGCCGCCGGTGATCTGGTTGAACGTGTGGATCGCGAACGGCGCCGTGCCGTCGCTCGCGGGCAGCAGGTCGGCGTACACGCGCAGCGTCGCGCCCGGCCGCACCTCGGCGTCCTTGTCGACGCGGTGGGCCCACACGATCTGCTCCGTGGTCGTGAGCCCGCGCGCGGTGGCCGCGTCGGGCCACGTGACGCGCGGCGGGGTCTCGACGCTGGCGCGGAACTCGCGCCGGCCCATCGCGAAGATGCCGCCCGTCCGCCGGATCTCGTCCTCCTTGGGGCTCAGCGGCACCGGCGTGTACGTGCGGCCGCGCGTGACGTTGCGCAGCTCGCGCGACACGGGATCGAACTCGAGCTCGTCGTCGTCCTGCGCGTCGGCGACGGCCTCGGGGCTCTGCACCACCTGCAGGCCGAGGTTGAACGCGTTGCGCCGGAAGATGTCGCCCATGTTGTTCCCGCACACGATCACCATCTCGAGGCCGACTTCCTCCGCCACGCCCTTGAGGCCCGCGGGGCTCATCTCGCGCGAGCTGCCGATGGCGAAGCGGTCCCCCGCGACGAGGAAGTTGCGGCCCGAGTGCACGCGCGCGCGGAAGTCGGGCATCAGGTAGCGGAACGAGCCCGCCTTCCAGCGCTCGTCGAGCGTCTCGAGGCTCTCGGACACGCAGTCGGCCGCGGGCGTGATCTGGTCCGTGTCGATGGCGTCGAGCTTCCGCCCCGGCGACTTCGGGTCCCAGAAGACGAGCGCCCGGCCGCGGATCGTGCGCGCGCCCGGCGCCGGCGTGGCGGCGCCGGCCGACGCGGCACCGGGGAGCGCCTCGAGGGCGATGCCCGGCGTGAGCCGGGCCGGCTGCAGCG
>JBAIWU010000305.1:0-3061 GCA_037917155.1 Candidatus Eiseniibacteriota bacterium | reverse complement strand
CGTAGTTGCGGCTGCGCGCTTCCTGGCTGGCGAATTCCGGCTCGGCCATCTTTTCCGGCTTTTCAATCACGGAAAAGAAGGCGTGCCACTGCTTGTCGTTATAGATGAGCGCGCAGACGTAGCCGTCCTTTGTCTCGTACGGGCGGCGGTCGGGAGCGAGCATGCGCGCGTAGCCCGCTTCGCCGACCTGCGGCTCGAAGGTGTAGCCGCCGAGGTGCTCGCCGAGCACGATCTGCAGGAGGTGCTCGAACATCGGCACGTCGACGCGTTGCCCCTTGCCGCTCTTCTCCCGGTAATAGAGCGCCGCGCTTACCGCGCTGGCGACCTGCTGGCCGACCGAGCGGTCGGCGACGATGATCGGCGCGTAACGCGGCGTCTCGGCGCCTTGCCGCTTGAGCAGCCACGGGATGCCGGCCGCGCCCTGGATCAGGTCGTCGTACGCGGCCTTCGCCGCGTAGGGGCCGCGCTGGCTGTAGCCGAAGCAGCCGACGTAGATGATCTTCGGATTGGCGGTTCTTAACTGTTCATAGGACAGCCCCAGCCGGGCCATCGCCTGCGGGCGGATGTTGTACACCAGCACGTCGCAGGTCTTCGCTATGGCGAGGCAGGCCTCTCTCGCCGCCGGCTGCTTGAGGTCGAGCACGACCGAGCGCTTGTTGCGGTTGGCGTTGAGGAAGATGTGGCCCATGCCCGGATTGCGAAACGGCCAGGCGTAGCGCATCACGTCGCCGGCGGGCGGCTCGACCTTGATCACGTCGGCGCCGAAGTCGCCCAGGATCTGGGTGGCGTACGGACCCATCACCACGGTCGTGAGATCGAGCACGCGCACGCCCGCGAGCGGGCCGCTCACGAAGCCTTCCTAGGCATTCAGTTCCGCGAGGAGGTCGCGGGTCTTGGAGGGGTCCGTGGTACGCAGCACGCGCTGCGCGAGCGTCTGCACCTCGCCCAGATTGGTGCTGAGGATACGCTCCTTGATCGGCAGCAGCTGCGACGGATGCATCGAGAAATTGCGCAGCCCCAGGCCGAGCAGCAGCCGCGTGAGCTGCAGGTCGCCCGCCATCTCTCCGCACACCGCGACGGGCATTCCTCCTCTCGTCGCCGTCTGTATGGTGTTGGCGACGAGCGTGAGCACCGCGGGATGCAGGGGGTCGTACAGATGCGCCACCGCATCGTCGGTACGGTCGATCGCGAGCGTGTACTGGATGAGGTCGTTCGTGCCGATGGAAAGGAAATGCAGCCGGCGCATGAAGATCGGCAGCGCGAGCGCCGCCGCCGGGATCTCGATCATGCCGCCGACCTCGATCGCGCGATCGAAGGGCTGGCCGCGCTCGTCGAGCTGCTGCTTCGCCTGGGCGATCCGCGAGCGCGTCTGGTCGATCTCGTGCGCGTGCGCCACCATCGGCAGCAGGATCTTCACCGCCCCGTAGTGCGAGGCGCGCAGGATGGCGCGCAGCTGCGTGAGGAACATCTGCGGCTCGGCCAGGCAGAAGCGGATCGCGCGCAGCCCCATCGCCGGATTGGTGATCCCCTGCCCGTCGCCGTTGATCGCCTTGTCCGCGCCCACGTCGAGCGTGCGCAGCACCACGGGGCGGCCCTGCATCGCTTCGGCGACCTGGCGGTACGCCTCGAACTGCTCGTCCTCGCCCGGCAGATCGCGGCGGTTGAGGAACATGAATTCCGTGCGGAACAGGCCGACGCCCCCGGCGCCGGCGTCGAGCACCTCCGCCATGTCCTGCGGCAGCTCGATATTGGCGTAGAGCTCGACCGGCGTGCCGTCGAGGGTCGCCGCCGGCGTCTTCTTGAGGCGTTTGAGCCTGGCGCGCGCGGCCTTGATCTCGGCCTGGCGGCTGCGGTACTCCGCGAGCACCACCGGATCGGGATTGACGACGAGCAGGCCCTGCTCGCCGTCGACGATGACGAGCTCGCCCTCGCTGATCGTCTGCCGGGCGTGGTGCAGGCCCACGATCGCCGGGATGCCGAGCGAGCGCGCGACGATCGCAGTGTGCGAGGTGACGCCGCCGACGTCGGTGACGAATCCGCCGTAGCGGTGGCGCTTGAAGAGGATCATGTCGGCGGGCGAGAGGTCGTGCGCGACGACGATCAGCTTCTGCTCCTCCGACGCGGCCGCCTCGGCGAGCGACTGACCGCCCATCAGCGCCTTCAGCACGCGCTCCACCGCCTGCTGGACGTCGGCCTTGCGCTCGCGCAGGTAGGGGTCGTCGATCTCCTCGAAGCGCTCGACCAGGCGCTCCATCTGCTGCACCAGGGCCCACTCCGCATTCGCGTGCCGGCTGCGGATCAGCTCGCGCGGCGCCTGGGAGAGCGCCGAGTCGTCGAGGATCATGCGGTGCAGGCTGAGGAAGGCGGCGACTTCCGCCGGCGCGTCGGTCGGGATGTGGGCTTTCAGCGCCTCGAGCTCGTCCTTCGCGGTCTGCATGGCCCGGTCGAAGCGCTCCACCTCGGCGTCGAGCGCCGCCGGCGGCACCTCGTAGTGCGCGACTTCCAGCCGGGCGGTGGAGACGAGGTGCGCGTACCCGATCGTTATGCCGCTGGAGACCGAGTACCCGTGCAGGACGAAGTTCACCTACTCTCCTTCGCCGAATCGCTCCGCAATCAGCTTCGTCAGCGCCGCGATCGCCGCCTCCGCATCCGGGCCGTCCGCGTCGATGCGCACGGTCGTGCCCTTGCCCGCGGCGAGCATCATCACGCCCATGATGCTCTTCGCGTTCACCCGCCGGCCGGCGCGCGAGAGCCAGATCTCGCTTCGAAAGCCGCTCGCGACGTGGGTGAACTTCGCCGCGGCCCGCGCGTGCAAGCCGAGCTTGTTGAGGATTTCGGCGTCGATGCTCGCCATGGCTAGTTGCCGTCCAGGCAGCGGTCGGCGTTCATGTGCACCACGCCCTCGGCGCCGGCGGAGACGGCGCGCTGGACGGCGGCCGCGAGGTTGCCCTGCTTCATGCGTCCGGAAAGCACGCGCAGCAGCATCGGCAGGGAAACGCCCGATACCCCTTCGACGTGCCCGTCCTCGAGCACGCGCGACACGACGTTGCCCGGCGTCGCG
>JBAIWU010000304.1:0-3867 GCA_037917155.1 Candidatus Eiseniibacteriota bacterium | reverse complement strand
GAGCCCGCGGGAGCGGGCCACGCCAGCGCGAGCGCGAGCAAGGCGGCGAGCGGGCCGCGGGCCGTCATGCGCGGCCCTTCGCGGCCGGGGCGGGCACCGGCGCCGCGCCCGCCGCGAGCGCCAGCGCCTGCAGCAACTCGCGCATGCGGTGCAGCAGGACCAGCTCGGCGCCACGGAGGCGCAGGCCGAACTCGCGGCCGCTGAAGAACTCGACCTGGAAGTTGAGCGTGCCCACGACCGCTGCGATCTCGGCGGGCTTGAGCGGCCGGCGCAGCGTGACCTCCGCGACGTCGTGCAGCACCTTGAGGCTCTCGACGAGCACGCCGGACCCGCCGGCGGCGCCGCGGCCGAGCACGCGCAGCCGCCGCAGCTCGACGAGCGCGATCGCCGGGTTGGGCAGCTGGCCGAAGCGGTCCATCAGCTCGAGCGTGAAGTCGTCGATCTCGGCCTCGTCGCGCGCGCCCGCGAGCCGGCGGTAGAGCGCCAGCTTCTCGTGCTCGTCGGGCACGTAGTCGTCGGGCAGGAACGCGCTCCAGTCGGTCACGAGCCGCGGCTCGGGCCGCAGCGCCTCGACCTCGCCCTTGAGCCCGGCGACGGCCTCCTCGAGCAGCTTCACGTACAGGTCGAAGCCGAGCCCCAGGATGTGCCCGTGCTGTTCGGGCCCGAGCAGGTTGCCGGCGCCGCGGATCTCCATGTCCTTGAGCGCGACCTTGAACCCCACGCCCAGCTCGTCGAAGTCCTCGATCACGCGCAGGCGCTTCTCGGCCTCCTCGGTGAGCACGCGGCGGGAGGGCACCATGAGGTACGCGTAGGCGCGGTGGCTCGAGCGGCCGACGCGGCCGCGGAGCTGGTAGAGCTGCGCGAGCCCGAGCGTGTCGGCGCGGTCGACGATGAGCGTGTTCACGCTCGGGATGTCGAGCCCCGACTCGATGATCATCGTGGCGACGAGCACGTCGAGCCGGCCCTCCGTGAAGTCGAGCATCACGCGCTCGAGCTCGCGCTCGCTCATCTGGCCGTGGCCGACGCCGACGCGCACCTGGGGTACGAGCTGCGAGACCTGCAGCGCCGCGTTGTAGATGGTCTCGACGCGGTTGTGCACGAAGAACACCTGCCCGCCGCGGTCGATCTCGCGCAGGATCGCGTCCGTGACCACCTCGGCGTCGAACTCGAGCACCTCGGTGAGCACGGGCAAGCGGTTCTGCGGCGGCGTCTCGATCACGCTCATGTCGCGCGCCCCGGCGAGCGATAGGTTGAGCGTGCGCGGGATCGGCGTGGCGGTGAGCGCGAGCACGTCCACGGTGCGCGTGAGCTGGCGGATCTTCTCCTTCTGCGCGACCCCGAAGCGGTGCTCCTCGTCGATCACGACGAGCCCGAGCGAGGCGAAGCGCACGTCCCTGCTGAGCAGCCGGTGCGTGCCGATGACGACGTCCACGTCGCCGGCGGAGAGGCGCGCGACGACCTCCTTCTGCTCCTTCGCGGTGCGGAAGCGCGAGAGCACCTCGACCTTGACCGGGAAGTCGGCGAGCCGCTCGCGGAACGTGATGCCGTGCTGCTGCGCGAGGATCGTCGTGGGCACGAGCACCGCGACCTGGTGGCCGTCCTGCACGGCCTTGAACGCGGCGCGGATCGCGACCTCGGTCTTGCCGTAGCCGACGTCGCCGCAGATGAGGCGGTCCATGGGCGAGGCCGTCTCCATGTCGGCACGCACGTCCTCGATGGCCTTGAGCTGGTCCGGCGTCTCGTCGTACGGGAAGGAGGCCTCGAGCTCGCGCTGCCAGACCGTGTCCGGCTTGAACGCGTGCCCGGGCAGCGCGCGCCGCGCGGCGTACGCCTTGATGAGGTCGTCGGCCATGTCCTGGATGGCCTTCTTGGCGCGCGCCTTGGTCTTCTGCCACTGCGCCGAGCCGAGCCGGTGCAGGCTCGGCTTCGCGCCGTCACCCGCGGCGTAGCGCGAGACGAGCGCGAGCTGGTGCACGGGCACGTAGAGCGTGTCCTTCTCGGCGTACGCGAGCTCGAGGCAGTCCGTCTCCTGCCCGCCCAGCGTCAGGCGCTTCATGCCGCGGTAGACGCCGACGCCGTGGTCCTCGTGCACGACGTAGTCGCCCGGCTTGAGCTGCGAGAGTTCGGCGACCGAGAGCCCGCCGGTGCGGCGCATGCGGCGCCGTCGCCGCCGGTAGCGCGCGAAGATCTCGTGGTCGGTCAGCAGCGAGAAGCCGGCGCTCTTGAACGTGAACCCCGCGGAGACGAGGCCCACGCCCAGCGTCGCGTGCTCGGCGCCGAGCATCTCCCACAGCCGGTCGCGCTGGCCGGCGTTGTCGCACAGGATCACCGGCGCGAGGCCGTTCGCCGACAGCTCGGCGAGGTGGTTCTTGAGCCGCTCCATCGAGCGCTGCAGCGGCTCGGCGGGCGCGCAATCGACGAGCAGCGTCTTCGCGTAACGCGCCGCCTCGCCGGCCACGGCGACCGCGCCCATCCAGTCGGCGCCGTGCCGGCCCGCGTGCAGCGCCTCCCAGGCGCTCGCGGGCAGGAAGAGCTCGCGGGGCGGCGAGACCAGCGGGTAGTGAGCGCGCGTCTCCTCGTAGGCGCGCGCGATGCTCTCCTCGAGGTCGGCCGCGCGGGCGGCGAGCGCCGCGGGATCGTCCACGATCACGAGCGCGTCGGGCGGCAGATAGTCGAGCAGCGACGCGAGGTCGGGATCGTAGTAGCCCGCGAAGCGCTCCATGCCCTCGTGGAACAGGTTCGCGCCCCCCCGCGCAGCCTCGTCGCCGGCGTCGCGCAGTCGCTGCGCGACCGCCTCGGCCGCGCCGGGCTCGACGACGATCTCGTGGCGCGGCAGCACGCGCGCGGCGGCGAGCTTCTCGAGCGAGCGCTGCGTGCCGGCGTCGAAGCGGCGCAGCGACGTCACGGTGTCGCCGTCGAGCTCGACGCGCAGCGGATCGGCCTGGCCCACGGGATAGATGTCGAGGATGCCGCCGCGGCGGGCGAACGTGCCGACGGACTCGACCTCGGGCAGGCGCTCGTAGCCCATGAAGACGAGCCGCTCGACGAGCGCGCGCGAATCGACGTCCTCGCCCGTGCGCAGCGTCAGCACGGAGCGCGCGAGGTGCTCCGGGCGGGGCACGCGCTGGAGCACGCCGCGCACGGTGGCGACCACGACGCCGCTGCCGCCCGCCGCGAGCCGCGCGAGCACGTCCAGCCGCTCCGCCGTGACCGACGGGTGCGGCGACGAGGGGTCGTAGGGCAGCGTGTCGGGCTCGGGAAACGCGAGCGTCTCGCCGCGGCCGCGGAAGGACTCGACGTCGTCGCGCGCGGCCTCGAACGCCTCGCCGTGCGGCACCACGTAGAGCAGCGGCGCGCCCACCTCGCGCTGCAGCCACGAGACGAGGTACGCCCGCGCCGAGCCGGCGAGGCCGCGCACCGCGACGCGCGGCAGGCGCCCGCCCGCGTCGGCGCGGTCCCAGCCCCCGCGCAGCGTCGCGAGCAGGTCGCGGGCCTCGGGGCTGTTCGCCGCGTACGCGCCCAGGCGCTCGGCGAGCTCGTCGCGCAGGTAGACGTCGGTCGTGGCCATGGAGCTCCGGAAACACGGAAAGCCGCCACCGAAGTTTCCGGGGCGGTCGCGGCACGGGTGTGGTGTCGCGCCCTGCAGGCGCGACGGCCCGCGACGCTACCAGAGCGCGCGGGCCGCGGTCCACGCGGCGCGGCTGCGGGCGGTCTCCGGCGGCTCAAGAGGTCCCGCGCGGGGGCCGATAACCCGGTCGAACGGCCCCCGGGCGGTGCGGGATCGCGCCTGCCCGCCGGGCCGTCGAGCCGCGAAGGAGCACGATTCCGCATGAGCCAGCCCCATCGCGAGCAGCCACCCGCCGGGGA
>JBAIWU010000303.1:0-1563 GCA_037917155.1 Candidatus Eiseniibacteriota bacterium | reverse complement strand
TCGCGCGCGAGACGGAGCTGCTGCGTGATCGCGCCGTGCGGCGAGAGGCGCACGAGCGAGAGCCTGCCGCCCGCGCCGACCACGCGGTGCCACGGCACGGGCGATCCCTCGGGCAGCGCGTGCAGCGCGTAACCCGCGACGCGCGGCGCGTCGGCCATGCCGGCGAGCGCGGCGACCTGGCCGTACGTCGCGACGCGGCCGCGCGGGATGCGGCGGACCACGGCGTAGATGCGCGCGTAAGTCGTGCGGGTGTCGGGCACGGGACCTCCGGGTTCGGGCGGCGCGGGCCGCGCCAGTGTGCCCGATTTGACACCCGCGCGTCACGGATCGCGGGGCCCCCGGGGTAAGCTCGCCCGTCATGACCGCCCCCGACCGGCGCCCGCCCAACCGCCTCGCGCGCGAGACCAGCCCGTACCTGCTCCAGCACGCGCGCAACCCCGTGGACTGGTACCCGTGGGGCGAGGAGGCGTTCGCGCGCGCGGTCGCCGAGGACCGCCCCGTCTTCCTCTCGATCGGCTACTCGACGTGCCACTGGTGTCACGTCATGGAGCGCGAGTCGTTCGAGGACGAGGCGGTGGCCGCGCTCCTCAACGCGCACTTCGTGTGCGTGAAGGTGGACCGCGAGGAGCGGCCCGACGTGGACCGGCTCTACATGACCGCGGCGCAGGCGATGGGCGTGGGCGGCGGCTGGCCGCTCAACGTCTTCCTCACGCCCGAGCGGCGGCCGTTCTTCGGCGGCACGTACTTCCCACCCACGGCGCGGCACGGCCGGCCGGGCCTCGTCGAGCTGCTGCCGCGCGTGAGCGAGGCGTGGCGCGAGCGGCGCGCGGAGCTGTGCGAGGGCGGCGAGCGCGTGATCGCGGCGCTGCGCGCGCTCGCACGTGCGGACGGCGCGGCGCCGCCGGTCGAGGCGCTCGCGGCGGAAGGGGCCCGCGCGCTCGAGCGCTCGCACGACGCGGCGCACGGCGGCTTCGGCACGGCGCCCAAGTTCCCCTCGGCCTCGAACCTCGCGTTCCTGCTGCGCCGCTGGGCGCGCGACCCGGCCGCGAACGGCGCGGCGCGCACGATGGCGCTGGGGCAGCTCGACGCCATGCGCGCGGGCGGCATCCACGATCACGTGGGCGGCGGCTTCCACCGCTACGCGACCGACCGCGCATGGCGCGTGCCCCACTTCGAGAAGATGCTCTACGACCAGGCGCTGCTCGCGGAGGCGTACCTCGACGGGCTGCAGGCGGGCGGCGACCCCGCGTACGCCGACGTCGTGCGCGGCATCGTGGCGTACGTCGCGCGCGACCTCGCCTCGCCGGCGGGCGCGTTCTGGTCGGCCGAGGACGCCGACAGCGAGGGCGAGGAGGGCCGCTTCTACGTGTGGACGCCGGCGCAGCTCGCCGAGGCGCTCGGCGCCGACGAGGCGCGCTGGGTCGGACACCACTGGGGCGTCACGCCGCAGGGCAACGTCGAGCACGGCGCGAGCGTGCTGCACGAGGCGCACCCGCTCGAGGCGACGGCGCGCCGCTTCGGGCTGCCCGCGGACGAGGCGCCCGCGCGGCTCGAGCGCGCCCG
>JBAIWU010000302.1:0-1758 GCA_037917155.1 Candidatus Eiseniibacteriota bacterium | reverse complement strand
CGTCATGCACTCGAAGTCGGCTTCCTCGAGGTGGGCGATGACCTGATTGCGGAGGTGGATCGCATCGCCCAGCGACTTCATCGTCAGCGCCCGTTCTGCGAGCCCCGGAAGCGAGAAGAAATTGGCGACCGAGCCGAGCGCGATCACGAGGTGGTCGAACCGCAGCTCGTGCGCGTGGGGATCGCGGCCGTGCGCCACCCGGACGATCCGGCGCTCGAGGTCCACCGCGGTGACGTCGCCGTGGAAGAGATTCACCCTGCGCAACAGCTTGCGGAGCGGGTTGACGATGGTCGTCAGGTCGACGTCGCCGGCCGCCACCTCGTGGAGCATCGGCAACAGGAGGAAGTTGTCGCGGCGGGTCGTCATCCTGGGCGGTGGGTTCGGCGGCGTGTCGGCGCCAACCGAGCCCGTTCCTGCCCGCGCCGTTGCGGCACGCGGGTCCCGCGGTTACGATCGTCGGCGCCTCCCGAGCGCCGCCCCGCGTCCGTACTCCCCCGGAGACAGGACGATGCCGGTGCGCCTCAACCTCACCGCGCTTGCGGCGACGCTCGCAAGCCTGCTGCTGCTCGCGGCCCCAGGCGCCGCGCAACCCCGGCCATCGGAACCCGAGATCACCTCGGCCGAGCCGACCGAGCCGGAGGTCGCCGCCGATCTCTTCAGGAAGTCGCCGTATCTCTTCTTCCCGGGCGTGGCGTCGCAGATGACGGTGCTGTGGCAGCTCTCGGCCACGGACACGGCCAGGATCTCGTGGGGCACGGACACCACGTACTCGCTCGGCAGCGCGCCGACGGTCGAATACGGCTTCGACCACCAGCACCGCATCACGCTCGGCGGCCTCAGCGCGGGAGCGCGCTACTACTACCGGGTCGCCACCACGGGAGCCGCGCGCAGCGGATCGTTCCTCGCGGCGCCGGCCCCGGACGCCACCCGGCTCAAGTTCCTCGCCTACGGCGACACGCGCTCGTATCCGGCGACGCACGATCGGGTCGCCGCGGGCATCGTGTCGACGTACACGGCGGACCCCGAATATCGAACGCTCGCCCTGAACGTCGGCGATCTCGTCTTCAACGGCGGCAGCGAGAGCGACTGGTCCACCCAATTCTTCAGCTCTACGCAGCCGAACCTCCGCACGCTGATGGCGGATCTGCCGTACGTCGTGTGCATGGGCAATCACGAGGGCGAGGGGCTGCTGTTCGTGAAGTACTTCCCCTATCCGTTCGCGGGCGGGCGATACTGGTCGTTCGACTACGGTCCCGCCCACTTCGTGGTCGTGGACCAGTACACGTGGTACGGCGACGGGACGTCCCAGCTCAGGTGGCTCAAGGCCGATCTGGCGGCGTCGACGCGGCCCTGGAAGTTCATGCTGCTGCACGAGCCGGGCTGGTCGGCAGGCGGCGGCCACGCGAACAACACGCCGATGCAGAACTACCTCGAGCCATTGTGCGAGCAGTACGGCGTCTCGATCGTGTTCGGCGGGCACAATCACTATTACGCCCGCGCGGTGGTCAACGGCGTCGAGCACGTCACGACGGGAGGGGGCGGGGCGCCGCTCTACACCCCCGTCCCGACCTATCCGAACATCGTGGCTGCCGCGTCGGCGTACCACTCCTGCACGATCGACATCGACGCGGGCACGCTCCGCTTCCGCGCGGTGAGCGCGGACGGCGTCGTGATCGACTCGTTCACGCTCACCGACACGACGCCGCCGGTGGCGACCCTCACCTCGCCCGTGGGCGGCGAGGACTGGAAGGCCGGCTC
>JBAIWU010000301.1:0-1740 GCA_037917155.1 Candidatus Eiseniibacteriota bacterium | reverse complement strand
AACCGGGTGTTCGGCTACTACATCGAGATCACCAAGACCCACCTCGCCAAGGCCCCGTCGCACTACATCCGCAAGCAGACCGTGGCGACCGGCGAGCGATTCGTCACCCCCGAGCTCGCCGAGCTCGAGCGCCGGGTGCTGACCGCCGAGGACACGCTCGCCAGCCGCGAGGCCGAGCTGTTCCGCGCCGAGGTCGCGGCGGTCGCCGAGCGCGCCCGCGAGATCGCCGCCGCCGGCGCCGCGCTCGCCGTGCTCGACGCATGCGGCTCGCTCGCCGCGGTCGCCGCCCGCCGCGGCTACTGCCGGCCGATCGTCGACGACGGCCTGATGCTCGACAGCACCGACGGCCGCCATCCGGTGGTCGAGGCCATGCTGCCGGCCGGCAGCTTCGTGCCCAACGACGCCCGGCTCGATCCGGCCGCCGAGCAGCTCGTGCTGATCACCGGCCCCAACATGGCCGGCAAGTCGACCTACATGCGCCAGGTCGCGCAGATCGTCCTGCTCGCCCAGATCGGCGGCTTCGTCCCGGCCCGGGCCGCGCAGATCGGCGTGTGCGATCGGCTGTTCACCCGGGTCGGCGCCGCCGACAACCTGTCGCGCGGCGACTCGACGTTCATGGTCGAGATGCGCGAGACCGCGGCGATCCTCGCCCGGGCGACCCGGCGCTCGCTGGTCGTGCTCGATGAGGTCGGCCGCGGCACCTCGACGTTCGACGGCGTGTCGATCGCGTGGGCGGTCGCCGAGTTCCTGCACGACGCGATCGGCTGCCGCACGCTGTTCGCCACCCACTACCACGAGCTGGTCGCGCTCGCCGACAGCCGCCCGCGGGTCCGCAACGTCTCGGTCGCGGTCCGCGAGCACAAGGGCGAGATCGTGTTCCTGCGCCGGGTCGTCGCCGGCGGCGCCAGCAGGAGCTACGGCATCGACGTCGCCCGGCTCGCCGGCCTGCCGCGCTCGGTGATCGCCCGCGCCCGCCAGATCATGGGCCAGCTCGAGAGCGGCTCGCAGGCGCTCGGCCTGGGCAGCTCGCGCCAGCTATCGCTGCTTCCCCCTGGGCTCCCCCCTGGGCTTCCCCCCGGGCTCCCCGCTGCGGTGCCCGGCGCGCCGCCGTCGCCCGTGCTCGCCCGGCTCGCCGCGATCGACATCAACCGGCTCACGCCGCTGGAGGCGCTGCAGCTGCTCGCCGAGCTCAAGTCGCTCGCCTGATCACGCGGCTCGTCCCACGCCCGGCCGCGGGCATCGAGCGCTGCCGCGAATCGCTGCGTGGCCCGGCCCGCGCCGGCCGCGATCGAGCCCGCTGGCCGTTGTCGGCAAACGCGCCACGATGCATGATGGCCGCATGAAGGTGATGGTGGTGGCACTGGGTGCGCTGTCCGGGTGCTTCGTCGCTTCTCCGGTGATGCACTTCGGCGGCGGCAAGAGCTCCGAGCAGGTCCAGCACGAGGGCATCGACAAGCTGCTCCCGGCCCAGCTCACGGCGGTCGACCGGTGGACCGGCGAGCTGCGGGTCGCCCGGCTCCGGGTCTGGGCCGACGACGAGTACCGGGCGCAGAACGTGCGGTGGCAGCACGGCTTCGACGAGCAGCTCGACTACGCCAACCATGTGCTCGGGCCGATGCTCGGGGTCCGCCTCGAGCCGGAGTATCGCGCGTGGGATCACCACGCCCCGGGCGCGACGCTGTCGGATCTCCTCGAGGCGCTGGCCCGCGAGGATCCGGGCGAGGACGTGGTGTTCGTCGT
>JBAIWU010000300.1:0-6617 GCA_037917155.1 Candidatus Eiseniibacteriota bacterium | reverse complement strand
CGCCTACGACGTGCTGCAGGCGGCCGGGGCCACGTTCGCGACGCAGCAGGACCTGCTCGCGGCGCTCGCCGCGTGGGGCTTCCGCGTCGAAAGGGACGTGCGCCGCTGCCGCGGGATCGACGACGCGATCGCGTTCCACGCCGAGCTGGGCGCGAAGCGCGACCGGCTCGCGTACGAGATCGACGGCATCGTGGTCAAGGTGGACGACCGCGCCACGCACGCGCGGCTCGGCATGCGCGCGCGCTCGCCGCGCTGGGCGGTGGCGTTCAAGTTCCCGCCGCGCGAGGAGGTCACGCAGGTTCTCGACATCGTCGTGCAGGTCGGGCGCACCGGGAAGCTCACGCCGGTCGCGCAGCTCAAGCCGGTCGACGTCTCGGGCGTGACGGTCTCGCGCGCGACCCTGCACAACCAGGACGACATCGACCGCAAGGACGTGCGCATCGGCGACACCGTGCGCGTGCGCCGCGCCGGCGACGTCATCCCCGAGGTGGTCGAGGTGCTCAAGGAGCGGCGCCCGCGCGGCACGAAGCCGTTCGCGATGCCCGAGCGCTGCCCGGTGTGCGGCGCCGCGGTGGAGCGCGAGGGCGCGGCGCACCTGTGCACGAGCGGGCTCGCGTGCCCGGCGCAGCTCGAGCGACGGATCGTCCACTTCACCGCGCGCGGCGCGATGGACATCGTCGGGCTCGGGCAGAAGACCGTCGCGCAGCTGCTCGAGACCGGCCGCATCAAGGACCTGGCGGACATCTACCACCTCACGCCCATCGACCTCGTCGGGCTCGAGGGCTTCGCCGAGAAGAGCATCGAGAACCTGGTCGCCGCGATCGAGGCCAGCAAGACGCCGCGGCTCGACCGTTTCCTGTTCGCGCTCGGCATCGAGCACGTCGGCGACACGGTGGCGCGCCTGCTCGCGGCGCACTACGGCGCGCTCTCCGGCATCATGGGCGCCGCCGAGGACGAGCTGCAGGAGATCCACGGCATCGGCCCCGAGGTGGCCGCGAGCGTGCACCACTTCTTCGCCTCGGCCCGGAACCGCAAGGTGATCGACCGGCTGCTCAAGGCGGGCGTGCGCCCGGCGGCCGAGGCTCGGCCCTCCGGCCCGCGGCCGCTCGACGGCGAGACGGTCGTGTTCACGGGCGGGCTCGAGACCATGCCGCGGCCCGACGCGCAGCGGCTCGCCGAGCGCGCCGGCGCGCGCATCGCCGGCGGCATCAGCCGCAAGGTGACGCTCGTCGTCGCCGGGCCGGGCGCCGGCTCCAAGCTCGACGACGCGAAGCGGCTCGGCATCGCGGTGATCGACGAGCGCGAGTTCCTGCGCCGCGTCGGGGAGCGGCGGTGACCAACGGCGACGTCGCCCGCGTCCTCGAGCGCATCGCGGTCATGCTCGAGATCGAGGGCGCGAACGCGTTCCGCGTGCGCGCGTACGTCAACGGCGCGCGCGTCGTGGGCGGGCACGGCGAGTCGATGGAGTCGCTCGCGGGCACGCCGGGCGCGCTCGAGGCGCTGCCCGGCATCGGCAAGGACCTCGCGCAGAAGATCCGCGACATCGTCGCCACCGGCAGCACGGCGCTATACGACGAGATGCGCGCCCGCATCCCCGACGAGGTCGTGGGCTTCACCGAGCTGCAGGGGCTGGGCCCGAAGCGGGTCAAGACGCTCTTCGAGACGCTCGGCATCCGCGACCGCGCGGCGCTCGAGGCCGCGGCGAAGGCGGGCAAGCTGCGCGAGCTGCCCGGGTTCGGCGAGAAGGTCGAGCAGAACGTGCTCAAGGCGCTCGCGACCGCGGACCAGTGGGCGGGCCGCGTGCTGCTGGCGCGCGCGTGGCCGCTCGCGCAGGCGCTCGCCGAGCGGGCCGGCGCGGTGCGCGGCGTCGAGCGCGTCGAGCTGGCCGGCTCGTTCCGCCGCCGGCGCGAGACGGTGGGCGATCTCGACCTGCTCGCCTGCGGCGGCGATCCCGAGCGCGTCATGAGCGCGTTCGCCGAGCACCCCTCCGTGGCCGAGGTGCTCGGCCGCGGCGGCACCAAGTGCAGCGTGCGGCTGAAGGAGGGGCTGCAGGTCGACCTGCGCCTCGTGCCGGCCGACAGCTTCGGCGCGGCGCTGCTCTACTTCACGGGCAGCAAGGCGCACAACATCGAGCTGCGCAAGGTCGCGATCGAGAAGGGCTGGAGCCTGAACGAATACGGGCTCACGCGCGGCGAGCGCGTCGTCGCCTCGCGCACCGAGGAGGAGATCTACCGCGCGCTCGGCCTGGCCTGGATCCCGCCGGAGCTGCGCGAGGCCCGCGGCGAGATCGACCTCGCGCGCGCGAACCGGCTGCCGCGGCTCGTCGAGCTCTCCGACCTGCGCGCCGACCTGCACATGCACACGACGCGCAGCGACGGGCGCGACACGATCGACGGCATGCTCGACGCCGCGAAGGCGCGCGGCTACGCGTACGTCGCGATCACGGAGCACTCGAAGGCGCTCGCCATGGCGAACGGCTTCGACGCCGCGCGCGTGCGCAAGTCGGTGCGCGAGATCGATGGCGCGCGCAAACGCCATCCCGGCATCGAGGTGCTGCACGGGCTCGAGGTCGACATCCTGGGCGACGGCGCGCTCGACCTCGACGACGAGACGCTGGCGCTGCTGGACTGGGTGATCGTCTCGATCCACTCGAAGTTCGACATGGCCCCCGCCGCGGCCACCGAGCGCGTGCGGCGCGCGCTCGCGAACCCGTACGTGCACGCGATGGGGCACCCGAGCGGGCGGCTCATCGGCTCGCGCGAGCCGGTCGCGTTCGACATGGAGCAGGCCGCCGACACGGCCGCGGCGCACGGCGTGGCGATGGAGATCAACGCCGCGCCCGACCGCCTCGACCTCACCGACGTGCACGCCCGCCTCGCGCGCGAGCGCGGCTGCAAGCTCGTCATCAACACGGACGCGCACTCGGCCGTGAACCTCGACCAGATGCGCTGGGGCGTCTTCCAGGCCCGGCGCGCTGGTCTGGAACCCGGCGACGTCCTCAACACCCTGCCCGCCAAGGCGTTCCGGGAGTGGCTCGCACGCCGCGTCCCGGCGGCGCGCCGCACGGGCGCCGCCTCGCGCGCCCCGCGCCGGAGCACGAAAAGGCCGAACTGAGCCGCGCCGCAGGCCGATGACTGAGTGTCGGCCTTCGTGTTCCACCCTCCCTGGCGAGGTTCGGGTTGGCGTCTCCGTCGCGCAGTGCCGGACATCCCCGGTCCACTCCCGTCGATCCGCCGCGGTCCGAGCGACTTGCGTCGCGGGTCGACCGCGCGTTGCGCGACCGCTCGCTGCCTGCGTCGTTCGGGCTCGTCGCCATCCTGCTGTGGCTCTCGTTCCTCACGCGCGTCCACCGCGAGTACCCGCTCGTCGGGCAGCTCGCCGGCGGCGTGGCGACGGCGCTCTCGCTCGCCCGCGTCTGGATCTCGTTGCGCTTCGAGGCCGACTACGCAGCGTCGCCCGCGCGCTGGCGGCGCCTGTTCTTCGCGTGCGTGTTCGGCCTCGGCGTCACGTGGGCCGCGTTCTCGTCGTTCGTGGTCGTGCGCTACGGCGTGAGCCCCACCTCGACGCTGTTCATCATCACGAACACCGGCATCATGGCGGCCGTCCTCTCGTCGCTGTCGCCGCGCCTGGACATGCTGGCCGCGTACCTCGCGGTGGTCACGATCCCGATCGAGGTCGCGCTGGCCGCGAGCGGCGAGCCCGCGCTGCTGGCGATCGTGCCGGCGATCGCGATCTACGCGGTCTTCCTGCTGCTGGCCGGGCGGCGCGTGCACGACGACTTCATCCGCGCCGAGCGCCAGAAGTTCGCGCTCGAGCGCCGCGCCGCCGAGCTCGAGCAGGCGCGGCAGGCCGCGATCTCGGCGAGCCGGGCCAAGAGCGAGTTCCTCGCGAACATGAGCCACGAGATCCGCACGCCCATGAACGGCGTGCTCGGCATGACCGAGCTGCTGCTCGGCACGGACCTCGACCACGACCAGCGCGACCTCGTCGAGACGTCGCGCAGCAGCGCGCTGGCGCTGCTCGACGTGCTCAACGATGTGCTCGACTTCTCCAAGATCGAGGCCAACAGGCTGACGCTCGAGGCCGTCGCGTTCGACCCGCGGCCGGTCGTCGAGGACGTCTGCGGCCTGCTCGACTCGCGCGCGCACGCCCGCGGGCTCGAGCTGGTCTGCGACATCGATCCGCGCATGCCGCCCGCGGTCGAGGGCGACCCCGGCCGGCTGCGCCAGGTGCTCATGAACCTCGTGGGCAACGCGATCAAGTTCACCGAGAGGGGCGAGGTGCACGTCATGGCCGACGTTGCCGCGCGGGGACCGGGCCGGGTGACGGTGCGCTTCGCCGTGCGCGACACCGGCATCGGCATCCCGCCCGAGCGCCAGGCCGCGGTGTTCGAGAGCTTCACGCAGGCCGACGGCAGCGTGTCACGTCGCTTCGGCGGCACGGGGCTCGGGCTGACGATTTCGCGGCAGCTCGTGGACCTGATGGGCGGCACGATGGCGCTCGAGAGCGAGCCCGGACGCGGCTCGACGTTCCACTTCGACCTCGAGCTGCCGCTCGCGGCCGGGGACGTCGGCGAGGCCGCGACGCTCGCAGGCCGGCGCGCGCTGGTCCTGCACGCGAGCTCCGCGCAGCGCACCGCGCTCGCGCGCTGGCTCCAGGCCTGGGAGATGGACGTCGAGCTCTTCGATTCCGTCCCCGCCGCGGTGGCGCGCACGCGCGCCGACGGCGCGCCACTCGACCTCGCGCTCGTGCACGCCGGCGTGCCGCAGGCCGACGTCGAGGCGATCGCCGCGGCGTTGCGCGCCGCCGGCATCCCCGCGGCGTGGGTGGGCGTGCCGAACGACCCGCAGGCGCGGGAGCGGCTCGCGGTGCTGGGCGCGCGCGGGTTCGTGGGCCGCACGCTGCGCAGCGGCGCGCTGCGGCGGGTCGTCGAGGAGGCCCTGGGCGCGGGCACGGCCGCGAGCAGGCCCCGGGCGACGATGCCCGGCGCCGACATCGCGGTGCCGGCCGACCTGCGCGTGCTGCTCGTCGACGACAACGCGGTCAATCGCAAGGTCGCGTTGCGCCTGCTGCAGCTGAAGGGCCTGCAGCCCGACGTGGCCGCGAACGGGCTCGAGGCCGTCGAGGCGTGGGACCAGCGGCCCTACGACATCGTCCTGATGGACGTGCAGATGCCCGTCATGGACGGCTACGAGGCGACGCAGGAGATCCGGCAGCGCGAGCGTCGCGGCCAGCGGCGCACGGCCATCCTCGCGATGACCGCCAACGCGATGGTGGGCGACCGCGAGCGGTGCCTCGCCGCGGGGATGGACGATTTCATCACGAAGCCGGTGCGGGCCGAGCGGCTCTACGAGGCGCTCGCGACGTGGGCCGGCCGCACCGGAGAGGCCGAGGCCGCCTGACCCCGGTCCCTGTCACCCAGGAGGATCCATGGCCACGGAGTTCGATTACGCCCAGCTCGACGCCATCACCGGCGGCGACGTGGAGTTCGAGCAGGAAGTGCTGAGCGAGTACCTGGCGTCCGCGCCGCGCGACCTCGAGAAGCTGAAGGCGGCGATTGCCGCCGGCGACGCGCCGGCCACGGGCGCCACGGCGCACGCGCTCAAGGGTGCCAGCGCCACGATCGGCGCGAAGGGCTTCGCCGCGATCGCCCTCGAGCTCGAGCAGGCCGGCAAGAAGCAGAACATGGCGGACGCGCCGCGGATGTTCGCGCGCCTGGAGGCGGAGTTCGCCGAGCTGGTGACCTTCCTCCGCCGGCGGCTCGCGAACGCGGCCTGACGGACCGGGCGGGCCGCGCGTTCCGCGGGGAACGCCGCGCGGCGCGCCCGCGAACGCCGCGTCGCGCGCACGCGCCCGCTACGGCGAGCGCGGCGGCGTGGCGCGTTCCCGCGCCGCGAGGAGCGTCTCGCAGCGCGCGGCCTCGTTCCGCCAGCCGGGCGGCGCCTCGCGCCACTCCAGCGCACGCCGCCACGAGTCCAGCGCGGGCGCCTCGCGCCCGGCCGCGGCCAGCACCCGCGCGCGCTGCGCGAACTGCCTCGCCTGGAAGATCGTGAGCCGCGGCGCGAGGTGCGGCGCGCGCGCGGGTGCGCACGCCGCCCACCAGCGCGCGATCGCCGAGTCGGCGGCCGCGTCCTTGCGCCAGACCGTGACCGGCGGCCCGGTGACGGCGCCGGCCGGCGAGCGCCACGCGGGCGTCGCGAAGCGCGCGAGCGCTGCGTAGAAGTCGCATTGCACCGGGAAGCGCGCGGGCTCGCCGACGTAGCGCTCGCTCACGCCGCCGCTCGTCACCACCCAGTCGAAGCCGGCCACCCGGGTCGGCACGTAGAACGGCGTCGAGACCTCGGGCGCCGGGAACGAGAGCGGCTGCATCGCGACGTAGTAGTCGGGGCCCTGCGCGAGGCGCGCCGCCAGGCACGGCGACAGACCGCGCGAGAGCCGCACACGCGCGCGGATCGGGCGGTCGGGCAGCTCCGGGCCCGCGAACTCCAGCGCCACGGTCGCGCGCGCGGGCACGTGCGCGACGACCCAGGCGCGGGCCAGCGCGCGCGTGTCGGGGCGCAGGTACTCGCGCACGAACGCCGCCGCCGGCCGCGCGAAGCCCGCGAGCGCGACGAGCG
>JBAIWU010000299.1:0-1687 GCA_037917155.1 Candidatus Eiseniibacteriota bacterium | reverse complement strand
GCTGGCGCTCGGCGTGGCGGTGCTGCCGGGCACCGCGTTCGGCCCCGAGTACGGCGACTGGGTGCGGCTGTCGCTCGCGGCCCGTCGCGAGGACGTGGCCGAGGCCGCACGGCGGCTGCGGGAGCATGTCGGCGCGGGCGCCGCCGCCCGGAACTGAAGGGGGGGACCGGTGGGCTGGTGCCCGGAGTGCGGTCGCGAGTACGAGCCGGCCATCGCGGCCTGCCCGCGCTGCCGCGTCGTGCTCAGCGCCGAGCCGCCGCTCGGGGAGGCGGCCGACGAGCCCGAGGTCGTGCAGCGGGTGCCCGACGCCGCCGCTGGCGCCCTGCTGTGCGGCATGCTGGAGAACCACGGGATCGCGGCGGTGCTGCGCAGCGCGACGCTGCCCGGCTACGGGACGGTGCGCCGCGACTGGTCGACGACCGCCTGGGGCGAGATCCTGGTGCCGCGCGCCGAGGCTCAGGAGGCCCGCGCGCTGATCGCCGACTACCTCGAGGCGCTCGAGCGCGGCGGCACGGTGCGCGACGAGGACGTCGAGGACGCCCAGGGCGGTCCCTAGCGGGGAATCAAGCGAGACGCGGGGGGTGTGAGCCTCTACTTGGGCCGAGCGGCGAGCAGGTGTGTCCGATCGAGCCGCCGCTGCATCGCCCGGCCTCTTCCCGGCAGGAGGAACTGCCGCCCCTCTAGCCCTCGCGGATGATCCCGCGTGCGGCGCGCGGCACGGATGGCTCGGGGGACTCGGCCGGGGACTCGGCGGCCGTCTCGTCGTCCTCGACCTCGATCACGAAGTTGCCGCCCACCTTCGGCGGCAGGATGACACGGTGGAGCGCGATCTCGAACACCTCGTCCATGGTCTCGACCGGGATCATCTCGAGGCGCTCGCGCACGTCGGCCGGCACCTCGTCGAGGTCCTTGAGGTTGGCCGCCGGGAACAGCAGCGCGCGGAAGCCGGCGCGGTAGGCGGCCAGCGCCTTCTCGCGCAGTCCGCCGACCAGCAGCACCTTGCCGCGCAGGCTCACCTCGCCGGTCATCGCCACGTCGTGGCGGATGGGGCGGTCCGACAGCACCGAGGCGATCACGAGCCCGACCGTGATGCCCGCCGAGGGGCCGTCCTTCGGCACGCCCGCGGCGGGGAAGTGGATGTGGATGTCGGTGTTCGAGAACGACTCGGCGTCGATCTCGAGCACGTCGGCGCGCGAGCGCACGTAGGAGTGCGCCGCCTGCACCGACTCCTTCATGACCTCGCCGAGCTGGCCCGTGGTCACGACGCGCCCGGAGCCCGGCATCTTGAGCGCCTCGACCACCAGCACCTCGCCGCCGGCGGCGGTCCACGCCAGCCCGGCGGCCACGCCGACCTCGTCGTCCTTGCCCGCCATCTCGGGCGCGTAGACGCGGTGGCCGAGGTAGCGGTCCAGCTTGTCGAGCGTCGCCATGTGGCGGCGCGTGTCCCCGGTGGCGCGCGCCCGCGCCACCTTGCGGCACACGGTGGCGATCTGGCGTGACAGCCCGCGCACGCCGGCCTCGAGCGTGTAGTGGCGCACGATCGCGCGCAGAGCGTCCTCGGGGATGCTGAGGTCGCGCGGCGTGAGCCCGTGCTCCTGGAGCGCGCGCGGCAGCAGGAAGCGGCGCGCGATCGCCAGCTTCTCGTCCTCGCTGTAGCCCGGCACCTCGATGACCTCGATGCGCTCCT
>JBAIWU010000298.1:0-5931 GCA_037917155.1 Candidatus Eiseniibacteriota bacterium | reverse complement strand
GCGCTCGCGCTCGGGATGGATCCGGCCTGGACGGAGCTCGCGCTGCTCGCCGAGGTGAACACGTGGCACGTCGCGTGGGTGATGGGCGCCCTGCTGTTCGCGGTCGACACGCTCGAGTCGCTGCCCGCCCGGCGCGACGCGCCCGGCTGGCTCCCGGCCCGCGCGGCGGCCTGGAGCGCGCTGGCGGCCCTGGGCCTGTCGCACCACGCGACGAGCGTGCTGGCGGTCGTGCCGATCACCGTCGCGCTCGCGCGCGCGGCGGGACGGCCGCGGCCGTCGTGGCTGGCCGCGTCGCTCGCGGGACTACCGCTGCTGCTGGGCGCGTGGGGCGTCGTGCTCTACCGCTCCTGGCACCCGGCCGCCGTGCAGTGGCCGACGCTGGCGCCCGGGCTCGCGGCGACGTGGCTGCACGTGAGCGGGGCCGGCTACCGGCACTTCCTCGGCGGCTTCGCGCCCGCGCCGTCCCAGCGCGCCGAGTGGGCGACGTACCTCCTTCCCTGGCTCGCCGCCGGCGGCGCGGCGACGCTGGCGTGGCCGTTCGTGCGCTCGCCGGTGCCGCGCGCCGTGCGGGGCGCGCTGGCGGCGTCATTCGCGCTGCTGGCGTCCTTCCCGTTCCTCTACGCGGTGCCCGACCCCGTGCCCTACTTCACCGCGCCGGTGGCGCTCGGTCTCGTGGTCCTGCCCGCCGTCCTCGCGGGCGTCGCGTCCGGCCGGCGCGCGGGCCCGGTGCTCGTCGCGGTCGCGGGCGTGCTCGTGGCCGCGCAGGCCGTGACCGGCGCGGGGGCGACGCTTCGGCGCCGCGCCGTCCTCGAGGAGGCCGACGCGTTCCTGCGCCGGGCCTGGACCGATTTCCCGATCGCGCGCGGCTGGGTGATCTGGGATTCCGACCTGAGCCTCCGGCTCGTCGAGTACCAGCGCCTCGACGGCCTGCGCCCCGGCCTCGTCGTCGTGCGGCCGCGGCTGCTCATGGACGACCGCGCGCGCGCGCTGTTCGAGCGGCGCTACGGCGTCGATCCGCTCGCCGGGGCGCCGTCGCCGCCGCGCTCGGCCGTGGACGATCCGGAGCTCGCCGCGCGGTTCGCCGACGCGGTCGCCGCGGGCCTCAACGAGCTCTCGCCGGAATCGGTGGCCGTGTTCCGGCCCGAGCGCGGCGAGGTGCGCGTGCCGGACAAGCCCGTCGCGCACGCCGTGGCGCCGCGCTAGGGGACGTCGGGCCCGGTCACTGGACAGCCCGGCCGGATTGGCTTTATGTGATGGGTTCACTCGCGCGTCCCCGGGCCGGGCGGCCCTGTACCGCCCGTCGGCGGCGCGGCATCCCGAACCCAGTCCCCGAGCCCTCCATGTCCGAGTTCGACCCCACCGCGACGGCCGAGAACGGCGCGCGGGAGGACTTCATCCGCGAGATCGTCAAGGCCGACCTGGCCGCGGGCGTCGTGCGCAGGGTCGTCACGCGCTTCCCGCCCGAGCCCAACGGCTACCTGCACGTCGGCCACGCCACCTCGATCACGCTCAACTTCGGCGTCGCCCGGCAGTTCGGCGGGCAGTGCAACCTGCGGATGGACGACACGAACCCGATGAAGGAGGACGTCGAGTACGAGGACTCGATCGTCGAGGACGTGACCTGGCTCGTGGCGGGCTGGGCGGACCACGTGCTGGGCCTGAAGCCCCGCGGCGCCACGCCCGTCGCGATCGGCGACGACTTCCACCTCCCGGCGGTCATGCCCGAGGCCGCGGCCGGCCGGCCCCTCGAGGCATTCCGCGCCTCGGACTACTTCGAGCAGCTCCACGCGCTCGCGATCCGGCTGATCGAGCGCGACAAGGCGTTCGTGTGCGACCACACGGCCGAGGAGGTCGACCGCATGCGCGGCGCCCCGGGCGAGCGCGGCGAGGAGAGCCACTGGCGTGGACGCGGGATCGGGGAGAACCTCGACCTCTTCCGTCGCATGACCGCCGGCGAGTTCCCCGACGGCGCGCGCACGCTGCGCGCGCGGATCGACATGGCCTCCGAGAACGTCTGGCTGCGCGACCCGGTGCTCTACCGCATCCGGCACGCGTCGCACCACAACACCGGCGACCGGTGGTGCGTCTACCCGCTCTACGACTGGGCGCACGGGCTCTCGGACTACATCGAGGGGGTCACGCACAGCATCTGCACGATGGAGTTCGTGCCGCACCGCGCGCTGTACGACTGGATCCTCGAGGCGCTCGACCTGCCGCGCCCCCTGCCCCACCAGTACGAGTTCGCGCGCCGCAACGTCACGCACACCGTGGTGAGCAAGCGCAAGCTCCTGCGGCTCGTGCGGGAGGGCCGCGTGAGCGGCTGGGACGACCCGCGCATGCCCACGGTCAGCGGCATGCGCCGGCGCGGCTACCCCGCCTCGGCGATCCGCGACTTCGCCGAGCGCATCGGCGTCGGACGGCGCGAGAACCGCGCCGAGCTGGGGCTGCTCGAGCACTGCGTGCGCGAGGAGCTCAACCGCACGGCGCCGCGCCGCATGGCGGTGCTGCGGCCGGTCCGCGTGCTGCTCGAGAACTACCCCGAGGGGCAGGTCGAGCACTTCGAGCTGGCGAACAACCCCGAGGACCCGGCCGCCGGCACGCGCCGCGTCGCGTTCTCGCGCGAGCTGTGGATCGACGAGGAGGACTTCCGCGAGACGCCGCCGCCGAAGTTCTTCCGCCTCAGCCCGGGGGCCGAGGTGCGGCTGCGCGGCGCCTACCTGGTCCGCTGCACCGGCGTCGAGAAGGATGCCTCCGGCGCGATCCGCTGCGTGCGCGCGACGCATGATCCCCAGACGCGCAGCGGCAACGCGCCGGACGGGCGCAAGGTCAAGGCGACGATCCACTGGGTCTCGGCCGCGCACGCGATCGAGGCCGAGGTGCGCCTCTACGACACGCTGTTCTCGGCGGAGGACCCCGAGGACCTGCCCGAGGGCGAGGACTTCATCCAGGGCCTGAACCCGGCATCGCTCGAGACGCTGCGCGGCTGCAGGCTCGAGGCGGAACTGGCGGGCGTCGCGCCGGGGACGGCCGTGCAGTTCGAGCGCGTGGGCTACTTCGTCGCCGACGCGCGCGATTCGCGGCCGGGAGCCCCGGTGTTCAACCGCACGGTGACGCTCAAGGACGCCTGGGCGCGGATCGAGAAGCAGCAGGCCAGGCGCTGAGCGCGCGGGCCGCGCGCCGATTGACCCCGGCGGGGGCCCACTCCTATCCTGATCGCGCGCGGAGGGTGTACCCCACGTGCACTCCACCGCCGGATCCGCTTCGGGGCCGCCCGCGGGCGTCGCCCGTCACTCTCGTCGTGCGCTGGACCGCACACGATGGCCGAAGCTCCCCCCGGAACCGGCCTGGCTCCTCGACGAGGGGGACGTTCATGATCCGACTCGCATCGATTCTCGCCGTCGCCGGGATGCTGGCTTCCGCCCTCGCTCTCCCGGCGCGCGCCGACCTGTCGTCCAAGCTCGGCGCCCTCCAGGGCGACAACCTCAAGGGCTACCTCGACCCGCTTCCCAGGGCGATGTCGTCCTCCATCAACTCGGGGCTCTTCCAGTCCGGCCGCGTCGAGAAGGGCGGCGTGCACGTGACGCTCGACATCCTCGCCGCGGGTGCGGAGTTCCCGAGCGACGACCGAACGTTCATGCCGAAGGACCCGTTCGGCTTCCAGCCCGTCACGCCGACGCCGGTGCCCACGGTGATCGGGGACGGCAACGCGGTCGCGGTGCCCGACAACGGCGGCAGCACGCCCGTCTACCCGGGCGGCTTCGACATCAGCCAGTTCGTGATGCCCGTTCCGCAGCTCACGATCGGCAACTTCCGGGGCACGCAGGCGACGATCCGCTGGTTCGGAATGGACGTCCAGGACAGCGACGTCGGCAGGATCAGCTTCTTCGGCATCGGCGCGCAGCACTCGCTGTCGCAGTACCTGCCGCGCGTCCCCGTGGACCTGGCGGCGGGCGTCTTCTACCAGTCGCTCAAGCTCGGCTCCGGCCTGCTCGACACGAAGGCCCTCCACCTCGACGTCACCGCCAGCCGGCGCTTCGGCGGCCTCGTGAAGTTCGAGCCGTACGTGAGCGTCGGGCTGGACCGCTTCGACATGAAGGTGGACTACACGTACACGGGCAGCGGCTCCTCGCCGGGCGGCGACCGGCTCAGCGTGGACTTCGACCCGATCACGAACAAGCACCTCGCGGCCGGCGCGCAGGTCGCGCTGGCCTTCGTCCGGCTCCGCGCCGAGTTCGTGTCGGCCGCCTACAACGGCGCCGCGCTCGGCCTCACCTTCGGCCGCTAGGAGGACGCCATGCGCATCCAACGCATGCTGCCCGCCCTCGCCCTGCTGCTCGGGGCGGCGGCGCTCGTCACGGGCTGCATCACGATCCCGACGATGGCCGACCGCGTCGTCGAGCTCGTCACGACCGGCTCCACGACCGAGGACTTCCACGCCTCCGGCGTGATCAACACGTACGCGGACTCGAAGACGATCAACGCCAGCGACCTCGACATCGCCAGGGTCCTCGACGACGCGGGGATCGACCTGTCCGACGCCACCGCGATCACGTTCTCGAACCTCGCGTGGCGGGTCACCGCCGCGGACGCCTCCCCCGCGCGCACCCTCACCGGCAAGGTGGCGGTGAGCTGCGAGGGCCGTCCGTTCGCCGACCTCGTCAATCCCTTCTCCGCGAACGCCGGTGCGGTCACGGACTGGCACGTGGCCTCGCTGCAGGCCGCGGGCGTCGCGCAGGTCAACACGACGCTGGCGACGGTGCTGCAGCAGGTGAAGAACGGGCAGCCGGTCGACGCCACCCTCACGTACGCGGTCTCGGGGACGTCGGCGCCGGTCGACGTCGCCTCGGACTTCCACTACGAGCTGCGCCTCACGGTGAACATCCAGGGCAAGGTGAAGACGCAGATGCTCACCGGCCGGTAGGACGTGCCGGGCCGTTCCGGGGGCCGGGGCGCTCGCGCCGCGGCCCCCGGGCATGCGGGCGGGCGCCGTGGAACACGTCCCGCCGGTTCGGTGTAGCATGGCCCAGCCGGCGGGTGCCCCGTTCGCCGTGCCGCCCGGTCGAAAGGAGACGTCGCCATGAACAAGACTTTCACGTTCGCGCTCGCCGCCCTCGTCCTCCTGCTCGCGTGCGGCAGCTTCCTGCTCTGGCAGCGCTACCGCACGCTCGAGGGCCGCTACGCGAGCGTGCGTTCCTCCGAGGACGCCACGCAGCTCCGCTACGGCGACGCGCTCAGCGCGATCGCCGAGATCCAGGACAGCCTCAGCACGCTGGGCGTCTCGGAGGCGACCCGGCCGGTGCTGCCCGGCTCGCCGGCCTCGGAGCGCGGCCTCTCGGTTCTGCGCGGCCGCGAGGCGCTCGACCGCATCGCCCTCATCAAGGCGGGCATCGAGCGCACGAAGGCGCGGCTGCGCGACCTCGAGACGCGCGCGCGCATGAGCAAGGTCAAGATCGCCGGGCTCGAGCACGTCATCGACAACCTCAAGCGCGCGGTGGCCGAGAAGGAGGCGATCATCGCTTCGCTCACGACCTCGGTGGACTCGCTGCACACGGCCGTCGCCGGCCTGCAGGTCGAGGTGATCAACGCCAACGAGACCGTGGCCCGGCACGAGACGACGATCGCGGAGCAGCGCCGCGAGCTGGGCACCGTCTACTACGTGATCGGCGACCGCCGGAGCCTCACCCGCTCGGGCGCGGCCGTCTCGACGGGCGGCTTCCTCGGCCTGGGCACCTCCCTCGTGCCCTCGCCCAACGCGCGCGAGGACCTGTTCCAGCCGCTCGACACCGACGCCGAGTCGGTGCTGCGCATTCCCGCGCCCCACGCGCGCGTGCTGAGCGCGCAGCCGGCGTCGAGCTACACGCTCACGTCCTCGGGCAAGCAGACCGAGCTGCGCATCCTCGACGCGCACGCGTTCCGCACCGTGCGTCACCT
>JBAIWU010000297.1:0-1931 GCA_037917155.1 Candidatus Eiseniibacteriota bacterium | reverse complement strand
CCGCACGCTCTCGGTCAGGCCGTGGTGCTCCGGGCGCAGTCCCGTGAAGAGCGTCGCGTGCGAGGGAGCGGTCCCGCAGCAGGGGGCCCAGGCGTTGCGAAACGAGACCGCGTCCTTCGCGAACTCGTCGAGCCGCGGCGTCGCGTCGTGCGCCCCGCCGACGAAGCCGCAGCGGTCGGCCCGCGTCGTGTCCATGACGAGCACGAGCACGTTGGGCCGCGACGCGGGCGCGGTCGCGGGCCGTCCGCACGCTGCGGCGACGAGGAGGCACGACAGCACGGCGGCGCGGCGCATCGGGGTCGCGAAACTCTCCGGTCCCTCGCCGCCGGGGGGAAGGAACCCCGGACAGCCGCACGAAGACGCCGCTACCGGCGGCGAAGCTCGGCGAGCGGCACCAGTTGCGGCGCCGCCGCGAGGGCGCCGGCCGCGATGTCGGCGACGGTCACGCCGTCGAGGAAGCCGTAGATGCGGCGCGCGAGCTCCTGCCAGACGGGCGCGACGTGGCACCCGCCGGCGTGCGCGCACGTGTCGCGCGTGCCCGTGAACTGATCGCAGATGGGCTCGGCGAGCGGTCCGTCGAGCAGGCGGAAGAGCCCCCCGACCGTGATCTCGCGCGCCGGCCGGGCGAGGCGGAAGCCGCCGCGCACGCCGCGCAGCGACGTGACGAGGCCTGCCTTGCGCAGCGCCGCGAGGATCTGCGCGGTGTACTCGAGCGTCAGGCCCTCGCGCTCGGCGATCTGCCGCGCGGAGAGGCTGGCGTCGCCCGTGGGCTCGGCGCCCTCGCGCGCGAGCTGCACCAGGCAGCGCAGGCCGTATTCCTCGAGCGCGGAGATCTTCACGGCGTCACCAGATCCCCAGCGCGTCCTTGGCCTCGTCGCTCGCGTGGACGACGGGGTTCCACGGTGGGTCCCAGACGAGCTGGACGTCGGGCTCCTTGACGCCCGGGATGCGCGCGACGGTCGAGTGGACGGCCGCGAGGATCTGCGGGCCGACGGGGCAGCCCGGGCCGGTCAGCGTCATGCGGACCGCGACCTTCGATCCGTCCTCGGACACGTCGACGCCGTAGATCAGGCCGAGGTCGACGATCGACAGCATGATCTCGGGGTCGGAGATCGGCTTGAGCGCCGCGAGCACGTGCTGCGGCGTCAGCTTCTCGCCCTCCTTGAGCACGACCGAGTCGCCCTCGCGCACCTCGAGGCCCATGGGCCCGTAGCCGGGCGGGTAGCCGCCCTCGGGGCCGTGGTAGGAATCGGGATCGCTCATCGGTGACCTCCTGCGCCCTTCGCGTCGAGGTCGCGCAGCGCCTGGTCGAGGGTCGTCCACGGCAGCAGCGCGCACTTGACCCGGACCGGGAACTGGCGGACGCCCTCGAGCGCCTCGAAGTCGCCGAGGTCGACGTCCTTCGGCACGTCCCCGCCCTGCAGCGTGGCCTTGACGGCCGCGATCGCTCGGCGGGCGTCCTCCGGAGTGCGCCCGAGCAGGACGTCGTGCAGGATCGAGCCCGACGACACCGAGATCGCGCAGCCGCGGCCGTCGACCTGCACGCCCTCGAGGCGGCCGTCGGCGCCGACCGCGAGCGCCACGTCGCACTCGTCGCCGCAGACGGGGTTCATGCCCTCGGCGCGGGCGTCCTCGCGCGGCAGCCGGGCGCGGCCGTGCGGCGCCTTGTAGTGCTCCATGATCACGTCGCGGTAGAGCGCGTCGAAGGTGGGCTCGGGGGCGTTCACCGGCGGAAGTACTCCATGACGGCGCCGATCCCCTCGGCGAGCGCGCGCACCTCGTCCTCGGTCGTGTACAGGTAGAAGCTCGCGCGGCACGTCGCGACGACGCCGAGGCGGCGCATGAGCGGCTGCGCGCAGTGGTGGCCTGCACGGACCGCGATCCCCTCGGCGTCGAGCAGCGCGGCGACGTCGTGCGGATGAAGGTCGCGG
>JBAIWU010000296.1:0-2657 GCA_037917155.1 Candidatus Eiseniibacteriota bacterium | reverse complement strand
GTGCTCGCGGTCGCAGCGCCGCGCACGGGCCGGGCCGCGCCGCCCGCGTGGGGGCCCCTCGAGCGGCTCGTGGGCGCGTGGGTCGCCGACAGCGGGGCGGGCGGCCTGCCGGGAGCCGCATCCCGCGGCGGCGAGACGTGGCAGCTCGACCTGGACGGCCGCGTGCTCGTGCGCCGCGACTTCTCGGAGTACCCGGCGACGGCGGCGGGACCCGCGCGGCGCCACGAGGGCCTCACCGTGGTGGCGCCGGCCGCGAAGGGCGGCTTCGAGGCGCACGCGTTCGACAACGAGGGCCACGTGATCGACTACGACGTCGCGGCGGCGGACTCGGAGATCGTCCTCACGTCGCGCGCGGCGCCATCCGCGCCGCGGTTCCGGCTGACCTACCGTCCGGCCGGGGCCGGCTGGTCCGTCACCTTCGAGGTCGCCCCGCCCGGGGCGCCCTCGGCGTTCCGTCCCTACGTGAGCGGGGGCCTGCGCCGGGCGCGGTGAAGCGCCCGCGCGCCCCTTGCGCGCGGGCCGCGCCGCCTGAAAGAATCCTCCGGTCTCCGCCGGGTGGCTGGCGATCGTCGCTCGGCTCCGTCGGGGACACGCCGACGATCCGTCGCGCGAGCGCGCCCTGCGGCCGTTCGTCGTGGCGGAACGGAGCAGGAGGAGCCATGAGTCACCGCAGCATCCGGATCGCGCGCCCCGCGGACCGCGCGGCGATCGACGCGATCTACGCGCACTACGTCCGCACCTCCACGTGCACGTACGCCGAGGAGCCGGACAGCGACGAGGTCCGCAAGGTCTGGTTCGACGCGCACGGCCCGGCCCACCCGGTCACGGTGATGGAGGAGGACGGCGCGATCCTCGGCTGGGGCGCCCTGTCGCCGTGGAAGGAGCGCTCGGGCTACCGCCACTCGGTCGAGCTGTCCGTCTACCTGCGCCCGGAGTCGTGCCACCGGGGACTCGGGCGCGAGCTGCTCGCCGACCTCGTGGCGCGCGCGGAGGCGCTCGGCTACCACGCCATCCTCGGCGGCATCTCCGCCGACCAGGCGCCGAGCATCCGCCTGCACGAGCGGATGGGCTTCACGCGCGTGGCCCACCTGCGCGAGGTGGGCTTCAAGTTCGGGCGCTGGCTGGACGTCGTCTACTACCAGCGCGTGCTCGGCCCCGCGCGCGGCTGACCGCGCGGCGACGCCGGCCGCCCCGGCGGGGAGCGGTCCGTTCGCGGCTCCCGCCGGGCGCGCCGGCCCGTTCCCGCTTGACTCCGGACGCGCCATGCCCGAGTAGTCGCGGAATCGGGAGGAGTCCGGCATGAAGATCCGCGTCCTCGTCACGGGCGGCACGTTCGACAAGGAGTACAACGAGCTCACGGGCTCGCTGTTCTTCAAGGACACGCACGTGCGCGAGATGCTGCGCCTCGGCCGCTGCGACCTCGACCTCGAGGTGCGCATGCTCATGATGATCGACAGCACCGAGATGACCGACACCGACCGCGAGCTGATCCTGAGGAGCTGCACGGACGCCAGCGACGAGCGCGTCGTGATCACGCACGGCACCGACACGATGACCGACACGGCCCGCTTCCTCGGCCAGCGCATCCAGGACCAGACGATCGTCCTGACCGGCGCCATGGTGCCGTACACGTTCGGCAGCTCGGACGGCCTCTTCAACCTGGGCAGCGCGCTGGCGTTCGCGCAGGCCCTGCCGCACGGCGTCTACGTGGCCATGAACGGGCGCGCATTCGACTGGGACAACGTGCGGAAGAACCGGGCCACGGGGCGGTTCGAGGAAGTGACGGCCCCGCGCCGCTGACGGGGCGCCGGCCGGCCCCCGGGAGGGGGTGGCCCGAGCCGGCCCGCCGCGAGGGGAACGCTCGCACTGGACGCCGCCGGCTTCCGTGGGTTCTCATCAATGGGCTCACGTCGCACGGTTCGTCCCCACTCTCGAGCCGGAGCCCCACATGCGCCCGATTCCGCACGCCGTCCGCCGCCCCCTGCTCGCGCACTTCGTTCTCCTCGCGCTGCTCTCGATCCCGCTGGCCGCCCTCGCCTCGCCGTCGCCCGAATGGCGCCGCCGCGCCACGGAGGCGCGCCTGCTCGCGCCGGCCGACGGCCAGCGCGTCGTCGAGTCGGCCGTGCGCTTCGCGTTCGAGCTGCCCAAGGGCGCGCGCGAGCCGAAGCTGCTCGTGTCGCGCCGCCCGTTCGATCCGCGCGGCTGGACCGCGATCGAGGCCCGCCCCGACCTCGCGGTGACGGACGCGGCGCCCGGGGCGCCGACGCTCGCCGACGCGGGCGTCCGCGTCGACGCCGACACGCCGCTCTGGTGGGCGCTCGCGTGGCGCGACCCGCTCGACGGCACGCTGCGCGCCAGCGCCGCGCGGCCGTTCACCGCGCTTCGCCGCTTCGCCAATCGCGTCGCCACGACGCCGGCGCTGCTGCGCGCGAGCACAGGCCGCCTGCCCGAGGCCTCGGTCGCGCCGCGGCGCGCCGCGCTCGCGAGCGGGCGGCCGGCGCCCGCGCGTCCGGCCGTGCGCCTCGCCTCGGGCTACGCGTTCGTGCCCGGGGAGGCCGTCCCCGACGTGCCGGCCGCGCTGGCGCACGCCACGCGCGGGCCGGGAGACGGGCCCGATCCGGTCGGCGCGTTCGTCGTCCAGTTCGCGGACCCGCCCG
>JBAIWU010000295.1:0-3519 GCA_037917155.1 Candidatus Eiseniibacteriota bacterium | reverse complement strand
GGCCGACCAGTGCGAGGACGTGGCGAACGCCATCGAGTCGATCGTCCTGAAGAGCCGCTGACGGCCATGGCGCTCCCGTTCCCGCCGGCCATCCTCGCGATCATCGCCGTCGCGCTGGTCTTCGACTACAGCAACGGCTTCCACGACGCGGCCAACTCGATCGCGACCGTGGTGAGCACGCGAGTCCTGTCGCCGCGCAAGGCGGTCGTGTGGGCCGCGTTCTTCAACTTCGTGGCGTTCGCGGTCTTCGGCGTGAAGGTCGCGGCCACGATCGGCAAGGGCACCGTGGACCCGGCGGTCGTCACGCCCGCGATCGTGCTCGCCGCGCTGGTGGGCGCGGTGCTCTGGAACATGTTCACGTGGTGGACCGGGCTGCCGACGTCGTCCTCGCACGCCCTCATGGGCGGCTTCGTGGGCGCCGCGCTCGTGGCGGTCGGGCCGCGCGCGATCGTGGCCTCCGGCGTGATCAAGACCGCGTGGTTCATCGTCGTGTCGCCCGTCATCGGGCTCGTGCTCGGCTTCCTGTTCATGCTGGGTGTGATGTGGGCGTTCCGGCGCTCGACACCCCGGGGCGTCGACGCGCTGTTCCGCAGGCTCCAGCTCTTTTCCGCGGCCGCGTTCAGCCTCGGCCACGGCTCGAACGACGCGCAGAAGACCGCCGGCATCATCACGGCGCTGCTCTATTCGCGCGGCCTGCTCACCGGTGCGTTCCATGTCCCGTTCTGGGTGATCCTCTGCAGCTTCGGCGCGATCGGCCTGGGCACGCTCTCGGGCGGCTGGCGGATCGTGAAGACGATGGGCATGAACATCACCAAGCTCCAGCCCGTCGGCGGCTTCTGCGCCGAGAGCGCCGGCTCGGTGGCGCTGTTCGGCGCCAGCGCGCTCGGCATCCCCGTGTCCACGACCCACACCATCACCGGCGCGATCGTCGGCTCGGGCGTCAGCGCCACGCGCCGGCTCTCCGCGGTGAAGTGGGGCGTCGCGGGCCGGATCGTGTGGGCGTGGGTCCTCACCATGCCCGCGGCCGGCCTCGTGTCCGCGGCCGTCTGGTTCGTCATCCACCTCGCGGGCATGCGCTGAGGCGCCGCCCGCCCGACGTCAGGAGAGCCCGAATGAAGCGCATCGACGACCTCGTCGCCGCCGCCAACGTGAAGAAGGACCCCGCCGGGGCGTGGCGCACCCGGCTCGCCCGCCCCGCCCGCATCGCGTTCGCGCCCGGCGAGGCATGGCGCGCGCGCATGCGCACGAACAAGGGCGAGATCGTGATCCGCCTGATGCCCGAGGCCGCCCCGATGCACGTCACCAGCTTCGCGTTCCTCGCCCGGCTGGGCTTCTACGACGGCGTCTCGTTCCACCGCGTGATCACCGGCTTCATGGCGCAGGGCGGCTGCCCGCTCGGCACGGGCACCGGCGGACCGGGCTACACGTTCGACGGCGAATTCGCGCCCGGCGTGAAGCACGACCGGCCGGGGCTGCTGTCGATGGCGAATGCCGGCCCGGGCACGGACGGCAGCCAGTTCTTCCTCACGTTCGTGCCGACGCCGTGGCTCGACGGCAAGCACACGATCTTCGGCGAGGTGGAGTCCGGCCGCGAGACGCTCGCCGCGCTCGAGGCGTGCGGCTCCCAGTCCGGCCGCCCGCGCGAGCCGCTCGTCATGGAGAGCGTGACCATCGAGATCGGCTGACGCCCCGGGCGCCCGCGCGACCGTCCGTTCGCGGCAGGATCTTGCATCCTGCAACGCCCGGGGAGCCCTGCCAACGAAACACTCAAGTTCCTTGCTCCCGCTTCCGAGACTGGTCAGGTACGGCCCCTCCGACCAGGCCTCTCTCCCCAAAGGGAGCACGGATGTTCCGCTTGCGCTGGCTCGCATCGCCCGGTGACACGCGGCGCCCGATTCGGGCGTCCCGTGTCGGCAGCTTCGCCGTCGCCGCGCTCGTCGCCGCCTGCACCGCGTGCGCGTGCGCCCCGGCGCTGGCCCAGGCCGACCCGCCCGACCTGAACGCCCAGAAGGCCGACATGCTCGGCAACATGGCGAAGTTCGTGCAGTGGCCGGAGACGATCATGGCGCAGAACAAGGGCCAGATCGTCGTCGCCGTCCTCGGCGAGGACGACCTCGCCGCCGCGATCGCGAGCGTGCTGAGCAGCCGCAGCGTGAACGGCAAGCCCGTCTTCGTGCGCTTCGCGCGGCGGGCCCAGGACGTGCGCGGCTGCCAGATCGTGTACATCGCCGGCTCGGAGATGGCGCACGCGACCGAGGTCGAGGAAGTGCTGCGCGGCTCGCCGACGCTCACGCTGGCGGATTCCGCCGGGTTCGCGACCCGAGGCGGCATGGTGAACTTCTCGGGCAGCCCGCCCAACGTGCGCTTCGACATCTGCCTCGTCCGAGCGCAGCAGGCCGGGCTCAAGATCAGCTCGCGCCTGCTGGCCCTGGCTCACGTCGTGGAACCCGCCAACTGACGCATGCTCGGCCCCCTCGCCAACATGTCGCTCGGGCGGAAGCTCACGCTCGTCAACATGGCCACCACGGTGGCCGTGCTCGTGCTGGCGTGCGCCTCGGTCCTCGGGTTCGAGTTCGCCGCCTACCGCGGCCAGATGGACCGCGACACCGCGATCCTCGCGGACGTGGTCGGCGCGAACTGCACCGCCGCGCTGTCGTTCAACGACAAGGCGGCCGCGCTCGAGGCGCTGAAGGCCCTCCAGGCGAACCAGCACGTCAACGCCGCGTGCGTCTACGACAAGACCGGCTGGCCGTTCGCCGAGTACGAGCCCCATCCGAAGTCGGAGAACTGCCCGCGCCGCGCGCCGGCGCCCGGCGGCGCCAGCGGCGCCGACTGGATCGGCGTCACCCGCGACATCCGGCTCGACGGTGAGCACATCGGCTCGATCTTCATCCGCGCCGACCTCGGCGAGCTGTTCGAACGCTTCCGTCGCTACCTGCTGATCCTCGCGCTCGTGTTCGCCGCCTCCACGCTGCTCGCGCTGCTGCTCACGTCGCGCCTGCAGCGCGTCATCTCGGGCCCGATCCTGCAGCTCGCCAGCGTGACGCGCCGCGTCGTCGAGCAGCGCGACTACTCGGTGCGTGCGCCGGCCGCCGGGCGCGACGAGATCGGCGCGCTGGTCGACGGCTTCAACGAGATGCTCGCCAAGATCGAGGCGAACGACGAGCAGCTCCGCCGCCACCGGCAGGAGCTCGAGGCCGAGGTCGAGGCGCGCACGCGCGACCTGCGCAACACGAACCAGGCGCTGCTCGCGGCGAAGGACGCGGCGGAAGCCGCCAACCGGGCCAAGAGCGACTTCCTCGCGACGATGAGCCACGAGATCCGCACGCCCATGAACGGCGTGCTCGGCATGCTCGGGCTGCTGATCGACACCGAGCTGGACCCCGAGCAGCGCGACTTCGCGGAGACGTCGCGCTCCTCGGCCGAGTCGTTGCTCGGGATCATCAACGACATCCTCGACTTCTCGAAGATCGAGGCGGGCAAGCTCACGATCGAGCCCCTGCCGTTCGACCTGCGCGT
>JBAIWU010000294.1:0-8347 GCA_037917155.1 Candidatus Eiseniibacteriota bacterium | reverse complement strand
CACGCCGCTCGGCATCGCCCTCTGGGGCCTCGCGATCTTCACCGCGATCGGGCTCGTCTTCGGCGTGACGCTGGCGCTGGTCGCGCGTCGCTTCCAGGTGCCGGTCAATCCGGTCGTCGACCGGGTGCGCGACCGGCTGCCCTCGGCCAACTGCGGCGCCTGCGGCTACGCGGGCTGCACCGCGTACGCCGAGGCGGTCGTCGCCAGCGCCGGCGTGCCGTCCAACCTCTGCATCCCCGGCGGCGCCTCGGTCGCGAAGGCGATCGCCGAGCTCACCGGCAAGGACGCCGGCGCGGTGCAGGACCGCATCGTCGTCATGACCTGCCACGGCACGTCCGCGTACGCGCGGAACGAGGCCGAGTACGCCGGCATCCCGACCTGTGCCGCCGCGGCGCTCGTCTTCGGCGGTCCGCGCGCGTGCAAGAACGGCTGCCTCGGGCTGGGCGACTGCGTCCGCGCCTGCCCGTTCGACGCGCTGTTCCTGAACGAGGGCGGCATCGCGCAGGTCGACGTCGACAAGTGCACCGGCTGCGGCGTGTGCGTCGCGACCTGCCCCAAGGACCTGTTCACCCTCTATCCCCGCGGCCGCCGCATCGAGCTCTCGTGCAAGGCCGTGGACAAGGCCTCCATCGTCCGCGCCACGTGCACGGTGGGCTGCACCACCTGCCGCAAGTGCGTCTCGAAGTGCCCCGCGGGCGCCATCGAGTGGAACGGCCGCACGATCCTGATCGATCACGAGAAGTGCCTCGCGTACGGGCCGGGCTGCAACGAGGCCTGCGTCGACATCTGTCCCACCGTCATCCTCCACCGCGTCGGGCAGGCCCCGCGTCCCGAGCTGGTGGAGGTCGGCGAACCCTCAGGAGTTGCGTGACCATGGAAACGCGCACGGAGCCGATCCCGTCCTCCACGGCGCCCGCGGGCGCGATGCGCTCGCTCGTCATCGCCATCGCCGGCAGCGGCGGCGACGGCGTCGCCCTCATGGGGGACCTGCTGCTCAAGATGGCCGCCCACCAGGGCCTCTACGGCGTGCTCGTGCAGTCGTACGGCCCGCAGATCCGCGGCGGCGAGTCCGCCGTCGTGCTGCGCATCGGCGACCGCGAGATGCTGTACGAAGGCGACGACACGGACGTGCTCGTGTGCTTCCGCGCCACCGACCTCAAGCGGTTCCGCGGCTCGATCCGGCTGCACGGCGAGAGCGTGCTGGTGCTCGAGGAGAAGGACCCGGGCGCGCTGCCCGAATGGCTGGGCACGACCCGCCGGCCCGTCTTCCGCTTCCCCTTCGCCACGTACGAGGACGGCATCGAGGTCGAGGGCGAGCCCAAGAACATGCTCGCGCTCGGGCTGCTGTGCCGCGCGCTGGGCTGGAACGAGTCGCTCGCCGAGCAGGCGATGCGCGAGCGGTTCGCGCACCGGCCGGCGCTGGCCGAGCGCAACCTGCCCACGTTCCGCAAGGGCTACGCCCGCGCCGACGTGCCGGCGCTGCCCCGCATCACGGGCCACGGCGTGCCGCTCGTGGTCGAGACCGGCAACGAGGCCGTCGCGCGCGGCGCCATCTCGGCCGGCCTGCAGTTCTTCGCCGGCTACCCGATCACGCCCTCGTCCGAGGTCATGGAGACGCTGATCGACGAACTGCCCGCCGTGGACGGGCGCGTCGTCCAGGCCGAGGACGAGATCTCCGCGCTCGGCATGGTCGTCGGCGCGAGCTTCGGCGGCGTGCCCGCGATGACCGCCACGAGCGGGCCGGGCCTTTCGCTCATGACCGAGATGATGGGGCTCGCGAGCATGGCCGAGATCCCGTCGGTCATCGTCGACTGCCAGCGCGCCGGCCCGGCCACGGGGATGCCCTCGCGCACCGAGCAGTCCGACCTCTTCCACGCCGTCTACGGCGGCCACGGCGACTTCCCGCGCGCGGTGCTCGGCGTGTACGACGTCGTCCACGCGCGCGACGTCATGTTCCGCGCCTTCGAGCTGGCGGAGAACTACCAGATCCCGGTGCTCGTCCTCTCGGACGCCTACGTCGCGCAGCGCCGGCAGATCCGCGACGCCGTGACCGACCGCCGCGACCGGCCGCGCCGGCGCCGCTGGAAGTCGGTCGAGGACGGCATCACCCGCTTCCAGCTCCTGGCCGACGGCTCGGCCAATGCGTTCCGCGTGCCCGGCACGCCCGGCGGCACGTACATGGCGGCCGGAATCGAGCACACCGAGGACGGCAACCCGACCGCCGACGCGGCCGCGCACCACCGCATGAACGAGAAACGCTTCCGCAAGCTCGACGCGCTCGCGGCGAGCACGCGCGACTGGGTGCGCACGCTGGGCCGCGACGACGCGCCGCGCGGCATCGTGGCGTGGGGCAGCACGTACGGCATGCTGGCCGAGTGGGTCGCGGACCATCCCGAGTACCGCGTCTTCCTGCCCGAGATCCTGCACCCCTTCCCGCTCGAGGCCTTCACCGCGTGGCGGCGCGGCCTCGTCGAGACCACCTCGGTGGAGCTGAACTTCCAGGGCCAGTTCCACCGCTACCTGTCGGGCCTCACGGACATGTCGGGCGTCCGCAGCATCGCGCGCAGCGGCGGCCTGCCGATGTCCAAGCGCGAGCTCGCCGAGCTGCTCGCCGCGCCCGCGGCCCGGGCTGCGAAGGAGAAGCCATGAAGGCGAAGGACTACCGCACCGAGCTCCAGCCCGTGTGGTGCACGGGCTGCGGCGACTACGGCGTGCTCAAGGGCCTCACGCAGGCGCTCGCCGACCTCGAGGTCGCGCCCGAGAAGCTGGCGGTGATCTCCGGCATCGGCTGCTCGAGCCGCCTGCCCGGCTACGTGAAGGCGTACTCGTTCAACTCGATCCACGGCCGCGCGCTGCCCATCGCGACCGGGCTCAAGACCGCGCGCCCCGAGCTCACGACGATCGTCGTCGGCGGCGATGGCGACGGCTTCAGCATCGGCCTCGGCCACATCCCGCACGCCGTGCGCCGCAACACGAACCTCACCTACATCGTGATGGACAACGGCATCTACGGCCTCACGAAGGGGCAGGCCTCGCCGACCACGGACGTCGAGTCCAAGCGCACCCGCGGCCTCGCGGGCGCCGACGACGAGCCGCTCAACCCGGTCCTGCTCGTGCTGAGCGCCGGCTGCGGGTTCGTGGCGCGCACGCACGCGGGCAACATGCCCCACATGCGGGCCACGTTCCGCGAGGCGGTGGAATACCCCGGCTTCTCGTTCGTGCACGTGCTGGCCGGCTGCGTGACGTACCAGCCGCGCGGCTACTCCGACCAGCTCCTGCAGCGCAGCTTCGAGCTGCCGGCCGACCACGACCCGACGAGCCTCGAGCAGGCCACGGCGCGGGCCCGCGACCCCCGGTTCGCGCTGGGCCTGATCTACCGCCGGCCGGCGGCCGCGCCGCCCACGCCGGCCGCGCCGTCCGCCGACACCGAGTGGACGCCGGGCGGCGACATGAAGGAGGACCTGCCGAGCGAGTGAGGGTCCCGCACGCGTTTGCGCCGCACGCAACGAGCCGCCCGCGATCCGAGAGGTCGCGGGCGGTTTCGCTCGCGGGCCCCGGGGCGCGTTTGACTCGCGTCCGGGCCGCCCTATCATCGGTACGTCGCCGCGCGCGACGGCGGACCATCCCGGTCGCCGGGCGGGCGGCGCCGGACGTCGCGGGCCCGCAAGGAGCGGACCGCGCGGGTGGGAAGCGCGATGGCCTCCGACCTGACGGCTTCGGACGCGTTCCGGGGCGCCGGCCTCGAACGGCTGCGCGAATGGTTCGACGTGGCGCCGGACGCGCTCTGCGTTCATGACGCCGAGGGCCGCATCGTCGAGGTCAACCGCTCCGCCTGCGCGTACGTCGGCTACACGCGCGAAGAGCTGCTCCGGCTCAGGGTCGAGGACGTCGAGGTGGGCCTCTCGCCGGCCGAGCTCGCGGCGCTCTGGCACGGGCTCGAGGAGGGCGCACCGGGCGTCGCCGAGGGCCGGCTCCGCCGCCGCGACGGCTCGACGTTCCCGGTCGAGCTGCACGTCGCGCCCGTGGCCACCGCCGGTCCCCGTCTCTTCCTCGCGGCGGCGCGCAACATCAGCGAGCCGCGGCGCGTCGAGGACGTCCTGCGCGCGCGCGAGCGCAGCTCGCAGTCGCTCCTCCGGCTCTCTCGCGCGCTGGACCGCGCCCGCACGCACAGCGAGGTCGTCGCGCTGGCGCGCGACGAGGTCCGGTCCACCATCGGCTACCGGAACCTGTGGGTGTACCTGTTCACGCCCGATCGCCGCCGCGCGACGGCGGTCGTCGCCGGCGGCCCCAAGTCCGTCGAGATCATGACCGACGAGGCGGTGACGACGCTGACGATCGAGGGCGACCGCCTGCTCGAGGCGATCTCGACGGCCCGCGACATCATCGTGATCGAGGACGCGCGCACGGACGAGCGCACCGACAAGGAGGTCGTGGCGCGGCTCGGCAACCGGACCATCGTCCACGTGCCCATCATGCTCGCGAACCGCCGCCTCGGGAGCGTGGCCACGGGCACTTTCGGCGACGAGGGCGTGCGCGTGCCGGGCCCCGGCGAGCGCGACTACCTCACCGCGCTGGCGGGCATGCTCGCCGGGACGCTCGACCGCCTCGCGCTGCAGGAGCGCCAGGCGCGGGCCGAGGCGACGCAGCGGCGGCTGCACCGCGAGCTGCGCGCCGTCGGGGCGTGCCACCAGGCGCTGCTGCGCGCGACCGACGAGCGCGGCCTTCTCGAGGCCGTGTGCCGGATCGTGTGCGAGCAGGCCGGCTACCGCATGGCGTGGGTCGGGTACGTCGAGCACGACGCCGCGAAGGCCCTTCGCCCGGCGGCCTGGGCCGGGTTCGAGGACGGGTACATCTCGAGCGCCCGGCTGACCTGGTCGGACGCGGACGAGCGCGGGCGCGGGCCCTCGGGACTCGCCGTCCGCAGCGGCGAGACGGTCTTCGTCCAGGACTTCCTCACCGATCCGCGGGTCGCCCCGTGGCGCGACGCGGCCGCGCGGCGCGGCTACCGCGCGAGCATCGCGCTGCCGCTCAAGGACGCGAGCGCGCGCGTGTTCGGCCTGCTGCAGATCTACGCGTCGGAGCCGAACGTCATGACCTCCGTCGAGGTCCGCCTGTTGCAGGGGCTGGCCGCCGACCTGGCGTTCGGCGTCACGCTGCTGCGGGCCCGCGCGGAGCACGAGCGCGCCGTCGAGGCGCTGCGCGCGGGCGAGGAGCAGCTCCGCCGGCTCAACCGCGAGCTGCGCGCGGTCAGCACCTGCAACGAGGTGCTGCTGCGCGCCACCGACGAGCACGAGTTGCTCGAAGAGATCTGCCGCATCGCGTGCGAGGAGGGCGGCTACCGCATGGCCTGGGCGGGCTACGCGGAGAACGACCCGGGGAGATCGGTGCGCATGGTGGCCCGTGCGGGCGCGCACGGCGGGTACATCGAGCGCGCGGGCATCTCCTGGGGCGACAACGAGCGCGGGCGGGGGCCGACGGGGACCGCCCTCCGCACGGGCGTCACGACCTACATCGAGGATTTCGAGACGGATCCCTCCGTGGCGCGGTGGCGCGACCTCGCGCGGGAGCACGGGTTCCGCTCGAGCGTCGCGCTGCCGCTACGGGACCCGGGCGGCACGCCGTTCGGGGCGCTGACGATCTACTCGGCCGAGACGCACGCGTTCTCGCCCGAGGAGGTCCGCCTGCTCGAGGAGCTCGCGGGCGACCTCGAGTACGGCATCAACACGCTGCGGATGCGCGCGGAGCGGGATCGCGCGACGCAGGCCGTGATGCTGCTGAGCTTCGCGATGGACCGCGTGCGCGAGTCCGTCTGCCTGCTCGACGAGCGGGGCCGCGTCCGGTTCGCGAACGAGGAGTGCGCGCGCGTGCTGGGCTACACCCGGGACGAGCTGCTCGCGCTCTCCGTCGCGGACTTCGACCCGGACTTCCCGGTCGAGCGCTGGCCGGAGCACTGGCGCGAGCTTCGCGAGCGGGGCTCGCTCCACTTCGAGACGCGGCACCGGACCCGGGACGGCCGCGTCTTCCCGGTCGCGGTCACCGCGAACTACTTCGAGTACGCGGGCGAGGCGTTCAACCTCGCGCTCGGCCGCGACATCACCGCGCAGAAGCAGGCCGAGGCCGCGCGTCGCGCGAACCTGCGCTTCTTCGAGGGCATGGACCGGATGCACCGGGCGATGCAGGGCACCGCCGGTCGCGACCGGACGCTGGACGACGTGCTCGACGTCGTTCTCGACGTGCTCGGGTGCGACCGGGCGTGGCTGATCCACCCGCTGGATCCCGAGGCGGCCACGTGGACCGTCGTCCGGCGGCGGTTCCGGCCCGAGCATCCCTTCCCGTTCGCGGAGGGCGCCCGGCCGATGCGGCCGCAGAGCCGCGACCGGATGCGGGCCATGCTCGCGGCGGACGGACCGGTCGCGTTCGGACACGGCGGCGAACTGCCGGTCTCGGAGGAGGCCTCCGGGGAGCTCGGCGTGAAGTCCATGCTCTCGATGGCCCTCCGCCCGCACTTCGGCGAGCCGTGGGCGTTCGGCGTGCACCAGTGCACGTACGAGCGGGACTGGTCTCCGGAGGACCTGCAGCTCTTCCGCGAGATCGGCCGCCGCCTCACCGACTTCCTCGGCGTCCTCATGACGCACGAGGCGGTGCGCGCGAGCGAGGCCCGCTACCGGCTCGTGTTCGAGAACTCCCCCGCTGCGGTCTGGGAGGAGGACTGGACGCGGGTCAAGGCGATCTTCGACGCGCTGCGGACGGACGGGGTCGTCGACCTCGAGGCGCACTTCGACGCGCATCCCGAGACGCTGCACGCGTGTGCGGAGGGCGTCCGGATCGTCGACGTGAACCAGGCCGCCCTCACGATGCACGGCGCGGCCGACAAGGGGGCGCTGCTCGCGGGCCTGGCCGCGACGTTCACGCCAGAGTCCTTCGCGACGTTCCGGCAGGAGCTCGTGTGCCTGTGGAACGGCGGCACCGAGATGAGCTCCGACGCCGTCGTCCGGACGCTCCAGGGCGAGCCGCGCGACGTCACGCTCGGGCTCACGGTCTGCCGCGGAGCGGAGACGACCCTGGAGAAGGTGGTCGTCTCGATCGTCGACGTCACGGAGCGGCGCCGCGCCGAGGAGGAGCAGCGCCGCCTGCGGGCGCAACTGACCCAGTCGCAGAAGATGGAGGCGATCGGGCAGCTCGCGGGGGGCGTGGCCCACGACTTCAACAACCTGCTGACGGTGTTCACGGGCTACGCGGAGCTGCTGAGCGAGAGCGTGGAAGACCCGAGGCTCAAGGAGTACGCGAACGCCATCGTCGAGACCTCGCGCAAGGCCGCCGGACTGACCCAGAGCCTGCTCGCGTTCAGCCGCAAGCAGCCGATGGAGGTCCGGCGGGTCGATCTCAACGACATGGTGCGGAAGGTCGGGCAGATGCTGCTTCGGATCATCGGCGAGGACATCGAGCTGCGCGTCGAGTGCGCCCCGCGGGGCCTCCCGGTGATGGCCGACCCGGGGCAGGTCGAGCAGCTCCTCGTGAACCTCGCGACGAACGCGCGCGACGCGATGCCGCAGGGCGGCCGGCTCGTCCTCGCCACCGACGAGGTGACGCTCGACGGGGCCGCCGTGGCCGCCGGCGAGGGCGTCGTGCCCGGCCCGCATGCGCGGATCCTCGTCTCGGACACGGGCAGCGGCATGACGCCCGAGGTGCTCGAGCGGATCTTCGAGCCGTTCTTCACGACCAAGGTGGTCGGCAAGGGCACCGGCCTCGGGCTCTCGATCGCGTACGGCATCGCGCGCCAGCACGAGGGCACGCTCCGGGTGCGGAGCGAGCCGGGGCAGGGCACGACGTTCACCGTCCTGCTGCCGCTCGCGACGCCGGCGCCCGAGCAGGTCGCGCTGCTGCTGCCCGACGTGGCGGCCGGCGGCCGGGAGACGCTCCTCGTCGTGGAGGACGACGCGGCGCTGCGGAGCCTGGTGCGGGCGATGCTCCAGCGCGTGGGCTACCGCGTGCTCACGGCGACCGACGGCGAGGACGCGCTCGAGGTGTTCGAGCGGCACCGGGACGAGATCGCGCTCGTGCTGACGGACGTCATCATGCCGAGGAGGAACGGCAAGGAGGTCGCGGACCGCATCCAGGCGCTGCGCCCCGGCCTGCCCGTGCTGCTGATGAGCGGCTACACCTCGGACATCATCGCGCTGCGCGGGCTCGTCGCGGAGGGCCTGCACCTCGTGCGGAAGCCCCTCGACTTCGACGCGCTCAAGCGCACGATCCGGGGGCTGATCGACGCGGCGGGCGGCACTGGGTCGCGAGCCGCGGCTCCGCCGCCGGCCTGAGCGATCCGGCACGCGCCGGGGACGGATCGCTC
>JBAIWU010000293.1:0-1810 GCA_037917155.1 Candidatus Eiseniibacteriota bacterium | reverse complement strand
TGCGACTCGGCGCGGGCGGCGTGGAGACGGCCGCGGCGTGGGACGGCGCGGGCTGGAGTGCGGTGCTCGTGCCGGCCGCGACGGGCGGGCCGGCGCGGCTCGTCGCGCGCGGGGCGCGCGAGGACGGGCGCCCGTGGGCGGACTCGCTCGAGGCCGCGCTCTGGTCCGTCGGCGCGGCGGCGCCGTTCTCGCCCGCGGCGTTCGCGACCGTGTCGGTCGCGCCGGACGCGGTCTACGAGCCGGGCACGCTGGTGACGCGCGTGGAGCCCATGCCGCTCGAGGTCGCGGGCCTCTCGGTGCGCTCGGAAGCGGTGGCGATCGGGCCGACGCGCTGGCCGCTGCGGCGCCCGGCACTGCTCGCGTTCGCCCTGCGCGCGCACGAGTCGCCCGTGGGCGTCGACCTCTACCGGCGCGACGACGAGGGCGGCTGGAGCCCGCTGCGCGCGCGCTGGGACGAGGCGGCGCACGTCTTCCGCGCCGAGGCGTCCGCGCTCGGCACGTTCGCGCTCATGCGGGACGAGCGCGCGCCGGCCGTCACGCTGCGGCGGCCGCCGCGGCACGCCGCGCCGGGGCCGTATTCGCGCTGGGCGCTCGAGGCGCGCGTGCGCGAGACGGGCAGCGGCGTCGACGCGGCCGCGTCGGCGTTCGAGATCGACGGCGTGCGCGAGCCGAGCGAGTGGGACGGCGAGGAGGGCGTGCTGCGCTGGCGCCCGATGCGGCCGCCCGCGCCCGGCACGCACCGCGTCGTGGTGCGCGTCGTCGATCGCGCCGGCAACGCGACCCGGCGTGAGGGCGTCTTTGTGATAGATTCGCAGCGTCGTTGACGCACCGTCCGCGCGGCGGCCCGCGCGGCCCGCGCGCTGCGGCCCGGGACGCGCCTCCGGGCCCGTCATCCCCGATCCGACCCGTCGCGCAGGACGCGCCATGAAACACTCGGACTTCGTCCACCTCCACAACCACAGCGACTACTCGCTCCTCGACGGCGCGACGCCCATCCCGGCGATGGTGAAGCGCGCCGCCGAGCTGCAGATGCCGGCGCTCGCGATCACCGACCACGGCGCGATGTTCGGCGCGGTCGAGTTCTACCAGGAGGCGCGCAAGGCGGGGGTCAAGCCGCTCATCGGCATGGAGGCGTACGTCACGCGCGGGGCGCGGAGCGAGCGCAAGCCCGGCGACACGGCGCACCACCTCGTGCTGCTCGCGCGCGACGAGGCGGGCTTCCGCAACCTGATGCGGCTCTCGAGCCTCGCCTACCTCGAAGGCTTCTACTACAAGCCGCGCGTCGACCACGAGATCCTGGCGAAGTACTCCGCGGGCCTGCTCGCGCTCTCGGCGTGCCCGAAGGGCGAGATCGCCTCCGACCTGCTCGAGGACCGCGACGAGGACGCGCTCGCCACGGCCGGTATGTACCGCGACATGTTCGGCGCGGAGAACTTCTTCCTCGAGATCCAGAACCACGGGCTCGACATCGAGGTGAAGATCCGCGAGAAGGTGATGGCGCTGGCGCGCCGGACCGGCCTGCCGCTCGTGGCGACGAACGACTGCCACTACCTCGCGAAGGACCACACCGACGCGCAGGACGTGCTCATCTGCATCCAGACGGGCAGGACGGTGGACGACGCGCAGCGCATGCGCGCGGTCGCCGAGCTGCACTTCCGCTCGCCGGCGGAGATGCGCGCGGCGTTCCCGGACACCCCCGACGCGCTCGCGAACACGCTCGCCGTCGCCGAGCGCTGCAACCTGCAGATGAGCTTCGGCAAGCCGCTGCTGCCGGAGTTCCCGCTGCCCGAGGGCTGGACGAGCGCCGAGG
>JBAIWU010000292.1:0-3725 GCA_037917155.1 Candidatus Eiseniibacteriota bacterium | reverse complement strand
TACTTCGTCTCGCGCAAGCTCTACCCGAACGTCGACTTCTACTCGGGCGTGATCTACAAGGCGCTCAACATCCCGGTCAACCTCTTCACCGTGATGTTCACCATGGGCCGCATGCCCGGCTGGATCGCGCAGTGGCTCGAGATGCGGCGGGACCCGGACTTCAAGATCAGCCGCCCGCGGCAGGTCTATACCGGGCACACCGAGCGCGCGTACGTGCCGGTCGACAAGCGCTAGGCGCCCGCGGGGCGTCACGGCGGCCGGTCCCGGCGAGGGGGCCGGCCGCTTCGCTTGCCGCCCGCGCGCCGAGCGCGTGGTACCCTGATGGGGCAACCGCGCCCCCGGTCCCCCACATCCGGAGCATCCCCATGCGCACGACCGCACGTGCCCGCTTCGTCCTGACGGGCCTCCTCGTCCTGGGCGCCTTCGCCGCCCCCGCCACCCTCGCCGCCGCCGATCACGTCGTCATCAGCCAGTTCGCGACCCGCGGCCTGACGTCGGCCACCGACGAATTCGTCGAGCTGTACAACCCGACCGCCTCCGCCGTGGACCTCTCGGGATGGAAGCTGCAGTACAAGTCCACGACCGGGACCACGTGGTACGACCGCGCCGTGCTGCCCGCGAACACGGCCGTCGCGGCGCACGGCTACTTCCTGCTCGCGAGCCAGACCTACGTCGTCACGACGGCGCCGGACTACTCCTCCTCGCTGTGGGGCGCCGGCACCGGCATGTCGGACAACGCGCACGCGCGCATGGTCGACGCGGGCGGCAACCCGGTCGACAAGGTGGGCTGGGGATCCGCGAACGATCCCGAGGGCGGGGTCGACGCGCCCAACCACGGCACCTCGGCGAACAACAACAGCGTCATGCGCAAGGCCCTCGCCAGCTCGACCGCGGACTCGCTCGCCCCCGGCGGCGCGCACGCGACGCTCGGCAACGGCCAGGACACCGACGTCAACGGGTCCGACTTCGTCGTCCAGACGAACGGCCGCAACCCGCGCAACTCGTCCACGCCGCCCGCGCCGCCGTTCGCCACGGGCGGCAACGGCACCGGCCGGGGCTCGGCGACGCCCGCCGTCGTGTTCGCGAGCCACCCGGTCGCCTCGCTCGTGCTCGCGTTCGCACAGGACTCCGCGTACACCGTCACCGACCTCGCGATCACCGTGCCGACGAGCTGGACGTGGTCGCACGCGACCTCGGACGTGGCGTTCACGGGCGCGGCGTTCGCGGGCGCGAGCGCCACGGTCGTGGGCGAGACGCTGTTCGTCGCCGGCGCCGCGCTCGCCCCGGCCGACAGCGGCGCGGTCGTGCTGCTGAACCTGGTCGCGCCGGGCACGAAGGGCGGCACCGCGTTCACCACGCGCACCGCCGTGTCGGGCGGCGCACTGACGCAGCTGGTGACGCACCCGAGCGTGCGCGTGATCGAGCTCGTGCCGATCGTCGCACTGCACGTCAACGACGCCTCCGGCGTGTGCGCGGCGCCCTACGCGGTCGGCGCCGAGGCCACGGTCTCGGGAATCGTGACCGCGAACCTGAGCAGCGTGCGCACGGACGTCTACGTGCAGGACGCGACGGGCGGCATCGACGTCTACAGCCCCTCGCTGGCGCCCGTCCCGCTGTCGCCGGGCGACAGCGTCACCGTGACCGGCACGATCCTGCAGTTCCGCGGCCTCACCGAGCTGCAGCCGGACTTCGACCTGCTCGTGCGGCACGCGACCGGCCGGCCCGTGCCGGATCCGCTGGTCCTCACCTGCGCCGACGTGAACGCGACGTTCCGGCCGGACTACACCGAGCCGAACGAGAGCCGGCTCATTCGCATCAACGGCGTGACCTACGACGCGATCACGTCGACGATCACCGACGCGAGCGGCACGACGGACATCTTCATCCCCTCGAGCTACCCGCCCGCGCCCGCCGTGTTCGACGCGGTCGGCATCCTCAAGCAGTACAAGCCCGGCACGCCCGCACCCGGGCCGCCCTACACGGCGGACTACGAGCTGGCCGTGCGCACGCCGGACGACGTGATCCCGCACCCCGGCCCGATCGTGCTCACGCCGCCGTACGAGGATCACATCCAGCCGACGTCGGTGCAGATCCACTGGACGACGGACGTGGCGTCGACGAGCACGGTGCGCTTCGGAACAACGCCGGCACTCGGCGACTCGGCGACCGACGCGGCCGAGGTCACGGCCCACACGGTGACGCTGACCGGCCTGCTGCCGGCGACCGTGTACCACTACAGCGCCGGCTCGACCGACGCGGCCGGGTCCAACTTCGCGGCCCCGGACGTGTTCAGCACCGCGTCGCCGCCGGCCGCCTCGGGCGCGATCCACGCGTATTTCAACAAGAGCGTCGACACGAGCGTGGCCTGGCTCCATGCCGCGAGCGGCAACGCGGACCTGGCGTCGAAGCTGGTGCCGCGCCTCGACGCGGCGCGGCGCTCGATCGACGCCGCGTTCTACAACCTGAGCGGGACGGCCGGCGGGGCCATCGCGAACGCGCTCATCGCCGCGAAGGACCGCGGCGTGCACGTGCGGGTGATCTGCGAGTACGACAACGCGACGGCGTCGGGCTTCACGGCGCTCGTGGCGGCGGGCGTGCCGCTCATCAACGACCGGTTCGATCCGGTCAACTACGGCGCCGGCCTGATGCACGACAAGTTCGTCGTGGTCGACTCCCGCGGCGGGGCGCCCGAGAGCGTCTGGGTGTGGACCGGCTCGTGGAACCCGACCGACCCCGGCACGAACGACGACTACCAGAACTCGATCGAGATCCAGGACCCCGCCCTGGCGAACGTGTACAGGCTCGAGTTCGAGGAGATGTGGGGCAGCTCGACCGACACGCCGAACGCGTCCGCGTCGCGCTTCGGCGCGCGCAAGCTGGACGACACGCCCCACCGGTTCGCGGTCGGGGGGTACGACTGCGAGCTGTACTTCAGCCCGTCCGACGGCACGAACTCGCGCATCAAGGCGACCATCAACGCGGCGCAGCACTCGATCGGCTTCGAGCTGCTGACCCTGACCATGTCCGACCTCGCGGGCGCGCTGATGGCGAAGCACGACGCCGGGATCGCCGTCCGGGGCGACCTCGACAACGGCAGCGACACGGGCTCCGAGTACACGACGCTCGTGGCGGGCGGCGTCGACGTCCGGCTCAAGACCGGCGCGGGCCTGCTCCACCACAAGTACATGATCGTGGACGCGGACAACCCGCGCTGGGACGGCGTCGTGCTGACCGGCTCGCACAACTGGTCGTCGGCGGCCGAGAACGCGACCAACGAGAACACGCTGATCCTCCACGACCCTGACATCGCGAACCAGTACCTGCAGGAATTCGTGGCGCGCTACTACCAGTTCGGCGGCACGGATTCCGTGCACGTGACGGACGCCGGCGGCCCGCGCGGCCCGCTCGCCGTGTCGCTCGGGGCCTGCCATCCGAACCCGTTCTGGGGCGCGACGCAGGTCGAATGGGCGATCCCGACCGCCCGGCGCGTCACGCTGCGCGTCTTCGACGTGCAGGGCCGCGCCGTGCGCACGCTGGTCGACGGCGTGCGGCCCGCGGGGCGTTACGTCGCCACGCTGCGGGCCGACGGCCTGCCGGCCGGCGTCTACCTCTGCCGGCTCGACGCGGGCGGCGTGACGGCCCAGCGCAAGCTGCTGCTGCTCCGGTAGCGTTCCGGGTGCGTGCGGCCCCGGGCGCCCCGCGCGGCGCGCCCGGGGCCGCTGGCG
>JBAIWU010000291.1:0-7635 GCA_037917155.1 Candidatus Eiseniibacteriota bacterium | reverse complement strand
CGCCGTCGCCGGGGAAACGCTGCGCGTACTGGCTCCCCGCAGCGTCGTTCTCCCACACGACGAACACACCCCCTGTCCCATCCGGCGCCATGCGCGGATCGTACTGCAGTCCCTGAGGGTACAGCGCCACACCCGACGCGTTGAATCCCGGCGCTGGCGCGCCGTCGGCACCCACGTGCTGCACGAACGCGTACGAGCCGCTCTGCGCGTAGTACGTCCCGCACACGAATGCGCCCCCAGCGCCATCCGCCACCAGATCCCCGTTCGCCTGATACGGCGGATACGTGCTGACCGGCATTCCGTCCGTCACCCATCCGGGCGCCAGCGCGCCGCCCGGCACCAGCTTCGTCAGGTACAGCCGCGGCAGCGTGCTCGTGTCCCGCCCGTCCTCCCACGAGACGAACACCTCGCCCGCCCCGTTCGAGGCCAGCCGCGGGTACCCCCGGCCCCCCGGCGCCCCGCATACCAGCGTCCCGTCCTGCGTCCAGCCCGCCACCGGGTTCCCCTGCCCGTCCACACGCAGCACGTAGTACGTCGAATCGTCGGAGTACGCCTGCCGCTGTACCGACAGCCCCACATAGCTGCCCCCCGCGCCATCCGGCGCCAGCGCCCAGCCCCAGCGCCCCTGCGCCACCCGCCGTCCGTTCACCGGCCAGCCCGCCGCCACCGTGCCGTCCGCGAGCAGGTGCTGCACGTAGACTCCCGGCGCGTCGGGACGCCCGTCGTCCCAGCACACCACCACACCCCCCGAGCCGTCGGCCAGCGTGCCGACCATGTACTCGTAGCCCGGCGCCACCACCACCGGCAGCCCCTCGGCCGGCCACCCCGGCGCCGGCACGCCCGCCGCCGTCAGGTGCTGCGCGTACACGTCGGCATTCGGCTCGTTGCGGACGTCGTCGAACACGCACACCACCCCGCCCGTGCCGTCGCCCACCACGTCGATATTGTCGGTCGCCGTGCCCAGGCCCACCACCGCCAGCCCGTTGACCGGCCAGCCCGGGGCCACCGCCCCTGACGCCGTCTCGTGCTGCACCACCGCCGTCATCTGAGGTCCCGGGATGCGCGCGTCGGCCAGCCCGTAGTACGCCCCGCCGGATCCATCGGCGGCAATCGTGCCGAAATACTGTTCGAGCGGCGAGACGCAGACCGGGATCCCGCTACTAGGGCACCCCGGGTCCAGCGCCCCCGAGCCCGTCAGGTGCTGACCGTAGACGTCATCTGCATCGAGAGCGTAGGCGCGGGTGTCCAGCCAACCGAATAAGGCCCCGCCGAACTCGTCCGCAACCACAACCGCCGAGCCGCCTCGGCTCCCTGGCACCGGGATCCCGTTGGGGCCCCAAGCCTGTGCGGCCGCCGGGGCCGTCGCCTCGCACAGCATCCCCACCACCGCCCAGGATGTGAAAAGGGTGATGATTCGCATGGAGGCCCCCAACGGATCCAGCGCACGACGGCTCCCAACCGACAGTTGACAAATTAATCTGGACACCCCCCCCCCCTGCTCGTCCACGGTCATTTCCGCCGGCGCGCGGGCATCCTCGGCGGGAGACATCCGGATCGGGCCCGGCTCAAACGATCCCCCGTCAGGAGCCGCCCATGCCGTCCATCCCATGGCGTCCGCTCTCGTCACGCCCGGTCCGTCGCGCTGCGTCGACCGCCCTCGGCTTCGCCGCGATCGTCGCGCTCGGCCTGCTCGGGACCACGAGTCTCAGCCAGGCCGCGCTGGGCAAGTGGTCGCCCCCGCAGACGTGGTCGCAGATCGCGGTCCACATGGCACTGCTGCCCGGCGATGGCAGCCCCTACCACAGCCGCGTCATCTGGTGGGTGGACGAGGATGCGAAAGCATTTCGCGGGGGATTGTGGGGCTGGAAGGACACGCTCGACACTTCGGTGGACTGCTCGACCTACCCGTCGGCCAAGTTCGTCGACCTGGGACTCGACTCACCAAGCGTCAACATGTTCTGCGCCGGCCTGACGCACCTCGCGGACGGAAGGCTGCTGGTGGTGGGCGGCACCGAGGTCGGAACCGAGAACGGCCTCCGGAGCACCAGCCTCTTCTCGCCCGGCTCTGGAACGGGCACGGGGAGCTGGGCCAGCCCGCCGCCCGACTCGATGTTCGGCCGGCGCTGGTATGCCACGGCCACCGTGCTGAACGACGGGCGCGTGCTGGCGAGCTCGGGCAGCGAATACGATCATATCGAGTACTTCGGCGGGCTCGCCGACGGGGATTCCGTTGCCGCCGACAGCACGCTGGCTCGTTACGCGGTCATCGGGAACGACTTCTGGGACGGCCCCGCGACACAGTCCTCGACGTGGCCGGGTCCATTGTACGGGCACACCGCGGCCCCCATGGGTAACTACGGCACCACTGTCTACTTCGGCGGGCGAACCGCGAACGACACGCTGTCCCGGACGGTCTGGTTCCAGTACCGCAGCGACCCGAACCAGGCCAAGCGCAGTTCCGACTACGAGTACACTTGGAATCATCCGTCGATCATCACCGACGCGATTCATCCTTCCCCCTACCCGCGTATGTTTCACAGCGCCATCGTCCAGGATGACTCGGTGATGATCGTCTATGGGGGGATCGAGAAGCCCAACCAGGCCGACGAGGTGGTGACGTCCGAGCTCTGGCGACTCCGCCGCGTCCTGCGCGGGACGAGCTACAAGTGGATCTGGGAGCAACTCACGACCAATGCCTCGCCTCCTCCGGGCGCACGGTTCGGTCACCGCGCCGTCTACGACGCGGCGCGGGGTCGCATGGTCATGTTCGGCGGCGCGGCCGACATCTCCAATCCGATTCCGGACGACACGACTGTGTGGGCACTGAGCCTGCCGGACACTTCGAGCACCTCCGCCACATGGAGCCAGCTCCCCGTCATCAACCCCGCCGTTCATCCGAGCGCCCGATACGACCACAGCATGGGGTATGTACAGGACGCCAAGAGCTATTCATACCGCGGCGCGACATATGCCAATGTGCAATCGGCCATCCTGTTCGGCGGCCGAACGTCGGATGGCACCCGGTCGAACGACCTGTGGCGACTGGTCTTCGCGGGCGCGGACTCGGTGCGTTGGATCCCCATCACGACGGGCAGCGCAAGGCCCGCACCGCGCAGCGCCCACACGGGCACGCTCGACCCGGGCGTGCAACGGCTGTACGTCTTCGGCGGACTGACCGACAGCGGTGCCGCCAGCGACACCACCTGGATGGCCGACCTGGGCGGGCTGGACACGACGGCCACGTGGTATGCGCATGCCCTCATTGGGGGCGTGAGCATGGCGTGGCACACGGCGCATCTCACCAATCCCATCTTCAATCGCCTGCCCGAGATCTTCGACCCCGCGGCCACGTCCACCCAGTGGAGCCATGCGACCACGGGGGCACGCTACCTGCTGCAGGAGTGGTACCCGCAAATGTTCCTCGCTCCGAACGGGCTCGTGTTCAACTCCGGCCCCTCGGATTCGAGCTACTACTTCGACCCGGTGGGCAGGACGTGGCGCGCCTACCCGGCGACGGGCCAGCCGGACCACACCATCAGCGGCTTCCGTGGCGGCTCGGCGGCGATGTACCGCCCCGGCAAGGTGCTCAAGGTCGGCACCCGCGACACGGAGGTCGGAGTGACGGCCGTCAAGACCAGCAAGACCATCGACCTCACGGGCACCGATTCCACTTGGCACGCGTCGGGTGACATGGCGTATGGCCGCGTGAACATGAACCTCACCCTGCTGCCCACCGGCCAGGTGCTGGTCACGGGGGGCACCGGCAAGCAGGACAACTTCAACAACATCGACCCGGTGTTCCAGCCCGAGATATGGGACCCGGCAGCCAACAGCGAGGCGGGTGCCTGGAGCGGTGGATCGGGTACGGATCGTCTCGATACGTCCACCGTCATTCGCGGCTATCACTCGGTTGCACTGCTGCTGCCGGACGGGCGCATCCTGTGCGCGGGCGGCAACAACAATGGCGACCCGACCGACCCTCATCTGACCGACCCGGAGAAGGCCGACCTCTTTTGCCCGCCGTACCTGTTCCAGGACGCCGACCCCAACGCGCTCGCCACGCGGCCCACGCACTCCAGCCCGCCGGCGGGGCACATGAAGTGGGGCCGGGTGTTCACGATCGCGACCGACCGGGCGTCGACGATCCGGAGCGTCTGCCTGATCAAGCCCGGAGCCGTCACGCACGCCTTCAACCAGGACCAGCGCTACGTGCCGCTGAGCTTCGTCGCCGAGACGAATCCCAGCCGACTGCTGGTGACCGCGCCCGCCGACAGCAACATCGCGCCGCCGGGCGACTACCTGCTGTTCATGTTGGACAGCACCGCCACGGCCCGCCGGGTGCCTTCGATCGCCACATGGATGAAGATGGACCGCTACTTCGGTCGCGACTCGGCGGACGCCAGCGCCCCGGGCATCCCATCCAGCGTGGCATTCGACCTGTCCACGACCTCGATCATCCTCGAGTGGACGGCCCCGGCCGACGACAGCCTGATCGCCGCTTCGGGACCCGTCCTGACCTACGACATCCGCCGCTCGACCGCGGCGATCGCGGACTCGGCCTGGGATACCTCGCCCTCGACCCCGGTGGCGTTCGCGCACGCCGCCTACGGCCCGGGAAGCACCGACTGGGCGCTGGCCGGCGGTCTCTCGGCCTGCACCACGTACCACTTTCGCCTGAGAGCCAAGGACGACAACCTGGCCTTCGGTGCGAGAACCGTCGACACGACCGCCACGACCATGGGTTGCTCAGGCGGCGGTGGCGGCGGCATGGGCGGTTCCGCCCAGCGCGCCGGCGGAGGCGCGGCCGTGTCCTCATCCGGGCGTGCCGGCGCGGGAACGGCCGCCACCAGCACCCAGACCTCGGGTGGCGTCGTCCTCGTGACCACGAGCCGCAGCCGTGACGGCTCCTGGCGCATCTGCGCTCGATCGACGACGAGCACGGCCGGCCTGGGGCTGCCCGACACCACGGGGATGTTCATCCAGATGCCCGATGGCTTGGGCGGCTACCAGCCGGCCCGGCACCTCGTGCCGGCCGCCGGCGACGACGAGATCGGCCTGTGCGCGCTGCTCGACGGGCGGCGCGTGGTGCTGGCGGGCGGCTACGCGCTGCAGGCGGTCGCGCCGTCCCTGCACGCCGCCACCGGCGGCTTCGCGCTCGCGAGCGCCGTGCAGGGGACCGCGGGCGACCTGGGCGCCAACTTCGTCGCGACCGGCGGCGCGGTGAGCCTCGCCGCCGAGGACAGCCTCGTGCTCACGTACCAGCCCAGCACCAACGCGCCGCTCTCGCCGGGCGCGTGGTACGCGAGCAGCGTGCGCACCGCCAGCACGACCCTCGCCGCGCGGCCGCAGCGACCGGCCGCCGGCTCGTTGCCCGTGCGCTTCGCGCTGCACCAGAACCAGCCCAACCCGTTCGGCTCGGCGACCACGATCCGCTTCGACCTGCCGGTGGGGGTGAACGTCCGGCTCGACGTGTTCGACGCGCAGGGCCGGCGGGTGCGGACGCTGGCCGATCGCTTCTTCCCCGCCGGCTACCAGTCCGTCACGTGGGATCCGGCACGAGGCGACGCCGGGCGCCTCGGCCCGGGCGTCTACTTCTACCGCATCGAGGCGGGGCCGTTCCGCGAGCGGCGGAAGATGGTGCTCACGGGAAGGTAGGACGCGAGAGCCCCTGACCGATCCACGTCGCGGGGCGGTGCGCGAGAGCGCGCGCCGCCCCGCGGCGCTGCGCGCCGCGCGCGTCGCGGACGCCGCCCGCGCGGCGCGTCGGGCGTAGGAACGCGCGCGGGCATCTGCTAACGTCGATGCCGCCATGACGACGTCCCACCCGCACTGGATCCTCGCCGCCATCGACATCCTGCTCGTCGCGGTGCTGTTCTACCGGCTGCTCACGCTGGTCAAGGGCACGCGCTCGGCGCAGATGTTCGTGGGGCTGTTCGTCATCGCCGTGATCGGCTTCGCGGCGCGCTACTTCGACCTGCTCGCGGTGCGCTGGATCGTCGAGAGCCTGAAGACCGTCTGGCTCATCGTGTTCGTGATCCTGTTCCAGCCCGAGCTGCGGCACGCGCTGGCGCAGTTCGGGCGCACGCGCTACTTCCGCTCGTTCCTGCGCGGCGAGAACTACGGCGTGCTCGGCGAGGTCGTGCGCGCGGTCGAGAGCCTGGCGCAGCGCCGCCACGGCGCGCTGATCGTGATGGAGCGCAACGTCGGCCTGCGCAACTTCACCGACACCGGCACGCGCGTCGACGCCAAGGTCTCCGCCGAGCTGCTCGTGACGCTCTTCAGCCCCGGCTCGCCGCTGCACGACGGCGCCGCGATCGTGCGCGAGGACACGATCATCGCCGCCTCGTGCATCCTGCCGCTCTCGTCGAACCCGCTCTCGGCGATCTCGCTCGGCACGCGCCACCGCGCCGCGCTCGGGCTGTCCGAGGAGACCGACGCGGCGATCATCGTCGTGAGCGAGCAGACGGGCGCGATCTCGGTCGCCTATCGCGGCGTGCTCTACTCGCGTCTCGACGAGGGCCAGCTCCGCTCCGAGCTCTCGCGCATCTTCCGCATCCGGCCGCAGGACGAGCCGCTGCCCGCCTCGCCCGCGCCGCCTCCCGCCCCCGAGACCGGCGCCGAGAAGGCGGCCGGGTGACCCGCGCGCCCGGCGCCCCCGGGCCTGCGACCGGCAATCCCGCGCCGCGCGCACCGCGGCTGACGCCGCGCTCGATCGCCACCGCACGCGACTGCCCGCGGCGGCTGTGGCTCCAGCACCACCTCCCCGGCGCGGCGGCGCCGCCGGACGAGCACCTGCGCATGCTGCGCGAGCGCGCCGACGCGCACGAGCGCGCGATCGCCGCGCGCTTCGAGGACCGCGTGGGCCCGATCTGGCGGCGCGAGGGCGCGTTCGCGGACGCGGCGGCCGAGACGCTGCGGCTGCTGCGCACGACGCGACGGCCGCTCGACCAGCCCGCGTTCCTCGCCGCCGACGGCCGCCGCTCGAGCGTGCCCGACATCGTGTGGTGGGACGACGACGTGCTCGTCGTGCTCGACGTGCGCCTGGCGCTGCGGCCCGAGACGCGCCCCGACTTCGCGCTCCAGATGGCGCACCACCGCGCGCTCGTGCGCGAGTGCGCGGGAATCGAGCCGGGGCGCTTCGAGATCGTCAACGGCTACGGCGAGACCGTGGTCGTCGAGCCCGCCGGCGAGGAGGCGTACGCGCGGGCGCTCGGGACGGCCGAGCGCGTGCTGGCCGCCGAGCGCGAGCCGGGCGAGCTGCTCGCCCACTCGGCCTGCCGCGCGTGCGCGTGGTACGACCACTGCTGGGACCTGGCGCAGCTCGAGCGGCGCATCGAGCTGCTGCCCGAGGTGCAGTCCGGGCACGTCCCCGCGTGGCACGCGCTCGGCGTGCGCACGCTCGACCAGCTCGCCTCGCACCCGCCCGCGCGCCTGCCCGCGGGCGTGCCCGCCCCGGCGGCCAAGCGCGCGATCGTCGCGGCCGCCGCGTGGCGCGACGACCGCGCCGTGTGGCTGCACCCGCCGGGGCTGCCCGCCTACCCGGTCGTGTGGTTCGACCTCGAGGGCGACGCGCGCGGCGAGGACGCCGAGATCCCGATCTACCTCTGGGGCTTCGCGCTCGATCGCGGCGCGGGC
>JBAIWU010000290.1:0-1693 GCA_037917155.1 Candidatus Eiseniibacteriota bacterium | reverse complement strand
CGGCGACCGGCGCGCGCGCGGCGGCGCTCGCGGCGGCGTGGGGCGCGCGCGATCCCGACGGCTCGGACCGCGCGAGCAACGCGATGGTCGTCGGCCCGCGCCGCACCGAGCGCGGGCGGCCGCTGCTCGCGAACGATCCGCACCTGCCGCTCACAGCGCCCGGGCCGTTCCACGTCGTGCACCTGAGCGTGCCCGGCGTGCTCGAGGCCGCGGGCGCCGCGGTACCCGGCCTGCCGGCGATCGTGAGCGGCCGCAACACGCGCTGCGCCTGGGGCGTCACCGCGCTGAGCGCGGACGTCGTCGACGTCTGGGCCGACACGCTCTCGGCCGACGGCCGGCGCGTGCGCGGGCCGCGCGGATGGGTCGACGTGGTCACGAAGCCCTACGATCTCTCGTATCGATTCCTGGGTGTCCCGCTGCCCGCGCTGGGGCAGGTGCGGCGTTACACGCCGCACGGGCCGGTCGTCGTGTGGGACCCGGCGCGGCGAATCGCGCTCGCCGTCCGCTGGAGCGCGTTCGAGGACGGCCGCATCACGCTGTCGCGGCTCGTCGGCATCGAGCGCTCGCGCTCCGCGGCCGAGGTCGCGTGGCGCTTCCGCTCGCTCGTGACGCCGTGCATCAACGTGATGGCCGCCGACGTCGACGGCGACGCGCGCTACCAGGCCACCGGCCTCGTGCCGCGGCGCACGGCCGATCCCGGGCCCGGCATCCTGCCGGACGACGGCCGGCACGAGTGGCCGGGCTTCATCGCGCCGGATTCCATGCCCGCCTGGCGCGTGCCGGCGGACGGCTTCGCGGTCAACGGCAACAACCGGCCCGGGCACTCGGTCTCCCCGTACGCGTGGCCCCGCTACGCGTGGGCCCACGATCGCGCCGCGCGCATGGCACAACGGCTCGCGGGCGACCGCCACCTCACGCTCGCCGACCTGATGAGCGTGCAGAACGACGTGTGGTCGCGCGCGGCCGCGCGCCAGGTGCCGGCGCTGCTCGCCGCCGTCGCCCCGCGCGAGGGCGCGCTCGCGCCCCTGGAGCGCGCGGCGCTCGACTCGCTGCGCGCGTGGAGCCTGTTCGCGCGCCGCGACCGCGTCGGGCCCACGGTCGCGCGCGCGTGGTGGAACGCCTACGTGCGCCGCTCGCGGCTCGACGGCGTTCCCGGCCTCGCGCTCGCACTGCTCACCGGCGAGGCCCGCGACACGCTGCGCTCGCCCGCCGGCGCGGTCGAGTCCCCCGCCGACGCCGCGGTCGCGGCGCTCGAGATGGCGCTCGACACGCTGGCCGCGCGGATCGGGCCCGGGCCCTCGGACTGGACGTGGGGCCGCGCGCACCGGGCGCGCTTCCGCAGCGCCCTCACCGCGCACGGCTTCGGCGCGCGCGACGAGCCGCCGCTCGTGCCCGCGGACGGCGACGGCAGCACGGTGTGCGTGGGCGGCTCGAGCGCGCCGTGGAGCTTCACCTTCGGCCACGGCCCGGCGTTCCGGCACGTCGTCGACCTCGCCGACTCGCTCACGAGCTGGGTCGTGATCCCGCCGTGGAACAGCGCGGCAGCCGGGGGTCGGGGTGCGAACCTGCTGCCCGACTGGGCCGGACACGCGTACGTGCCGCTGCGGATGGACTGGACGCGGATCGAGCGCGAGGCGGCCGCGAGCGAGACGATGGCGCCCGGCTCGTCAGCGCCGGCGCGCCGGCGCTGACG
>JBAIWU010000289.1:0-4509 GCA_037917155.1 Candidatus Eiseniibacteriota bacterium | reverse complement strand
GAGCGCCTCGAGGTGCTGCACCGTGCGCTCGGTCGCATCGAGCGTGCGCCGGTACTGGTCCGCGCGCTCGGTCGTCAGCTCGCGCGCGGTGCGCGCGGCGGCCGAGGCGTCGACCAGCGTCTCGTGGAGCTGCTTGCGGTTCTCGCGCACGGCGTCGCGGAGCTGCTCGCTCGTGGCCCGCAGGTTCGCGACCGTCGCGTGCAGGTCGCCGGTCCGCTTGAGGTCGGCGGCCACGCTCTCGAGCTCCGCGGCGAGGTGGTCGATCGCGCTGAACGTGCCGCCCATGTCGGCCACGACCTCCGGGATGCCCAGCTCGTAGCTGCCCTCGATCGTATCGCGTGTCGAGCGCATGGGCCCCGGCAGGCCGAGCGTGACCGAGATCACCTTCTCGCCCATCAGGCCCACGTTGCGGATGGCGACGCGGCTGTTCGTCGAGAGCTTCACGTCGGTCGCGAGCCCGATGTCGACGACGACGCGGCTGTCGACGAGCCGGATGTCGCGCACCTTGCCCTTGCGGATGCCGTTGACCTGCACCTCGTCGCTGGCGCCGAGGCCGCCGGTCTGCGGGAAGCGCACGTGCCACACCGTGACCTTGCGCTCCAGGCTCAGGTCCTTGAGCCACGTGACGCCCCAGAGCACCACGACGAGCGCCACGATCACCGTCAGGCCCACCTCGATCTCGGTTCTGCGGCTCACGGGCGTCTCCTCATTACTCGCCCAGCTGGCCTTCCACGGCCTCGCTGGTTCCTTCGATGAACTGTCTCACGAGCGGCTCCTGCGTGGCACGCACCTCGCCCGGGGTGCCCGTGAACACGATCCGGCCCTCGTGCAGCATGGCCAGCTCGTCGCCCACGTGGAACGCGCTCGCCATGTCGTGCGTGACCACGATGCTGGTGACCCCGATGCGCTGCTGGAGCGAGCGGATGAGGCGGTTGATCACGTCCGCCATGATCGGGTCCAGGCCCGTCGTGGGCTCGTCGTACAGCATGTAGGCGGGATCCATGGCGATCGCACGCGCCAGCCCGACGCGCTTGCGCATGCCGCCCGAGAGCGAGGCCGGCTTCATCCCCTCGACGCCCGCGAGCCCCACCCACTCGAGGCGCTCGGCGACTCGGCTGCGGATCGCCTCGCGGGAGAGCGTCGTGTGTTCGCGCAGCGGCAGCGCCACGTTCTCGCCCACGGTGAGCGAGTCGAACAGCGCCGCGCCCTGGAACACCATGCCGAAGCGCTTGCGCACGTCGTTGAGCTCGCGCTCGGGCAGCCCGACGACCGGCTGGCCGTCGACCTCGATGCGGCCCGCGTCGGGCGACATGAGCCCGATGATGTTCTTGAGCAGGACGCTCTTGCCGGTGCCGCTGCGGCCCATCACGACGACCGTGCGCCCCGCCGGGATGTCGAGGTCGACCCCGTCGAGCACCCAGCGCCCGGACAGCTTCTTGCGCAGCCCGCGGATCGTGATCATGACGCGAAGATGAACCGGAAGAGGACGTTGGCCAGCACGTAGTCGATGATCAGCACCTGCACGCACGACGCCACGACCGCCCGCGTCGTCGCGACGCCGACGCCCTCGGCGCCGCCCTCGGTGCGGAAGCCGTGGTAGCAGCCCATCCAGCCGATGATGGCGCCGAAGAACACCGACTTGATGAGCCCCGACCACAGGTCCTTCATGTAGAAGAACTGCTTCAGGCCGGTGATGTACGTGTGCGAGCTGATGCCGATGCTCGTGATGGACACCATCCAGCCGCCCGTGATGGCGATCGCGTTCGCCATCACCGTGAGCACGGGCAGCATGATCACCGCCGCCACGACGCGCGGCACGACGAGGTAGCGCACCGGGTTGATCGCCATCGCTTCAAGCGCGTCGATCTGCTCCGTGACGCGCATGCTGCCCAGCTCGGCCGCGATCGACGCACCGACGCGCCCGCCCACGATGAGCGCCGTCAGCACGGGGCCCAGCTCGATGATGACCGAGCGGAGGATCACCGAGCCGATGTACTTGAGCGGGACGACGTTCGAGAACTGGTAGGCGGCCTGCACCGCCGCGACGGCGCCCGTGAACAGGCTGACGATGACGACCAGCATGAGCGACTGCACGCCGATCGTGTGCATCTGGTCCACGACCAGGCGGAACGCCCGCAGCCCGCGGCCGAGGGTGCGGAACGTCTCGAGCATGAGCAGGGCGACGCGGCCCACCTCGGCGATCGCGTCGAGCGCCCGCCGCCGCAGGAACTCGTACCCCCTCAGCGTCAGCGCGGTCATGCGCTAGAACCCGGGCTCCGTTTCGCCCGACATCGTCGGGCTGTACGGGACGAACTTCGTGCACTCCCGCAGGAACGTCATGTCGACGTCGTCGGTGGGGCCGTTGCGCTGCTTGGCGATGATGATCTGCGCCTTGCCCGGCTCCGCCGTGTCCGGCTTGTACACCACCTCGCGGTACACGAACAACACGACGTCCGCATCCTGCTCTATTGAGCCCGAATCTCTCAAGTCCGACAGCTGCGGGCGGCCGCCGCCGCCGCGCTGCTCGACCGCGCGCGAGAGCTGCGAGAGCGCGATGATCGGCACGTGCAGCTCCTTGGCGAGCGCCTTGAGGCCGCGGCTGATCTGCGAGATCTCCTGCACGCGGTTCTCCACCTGGCTGCTGGCGCGCATAAGCTGGAGGTAGTCGACCACCACCAGCCCGAGCTTGTTCTCGGACTTGAGCCGGCGGCACTTCGCGCGGATCTCGAGCACGCTGAGCGCGGGCGAGTCGTCGATGTAAATGGGCGCGCGCGTCAGCAGTCCGGCGCCGGTCGTCAGGCGCGGCCAGTCCTCCTGGCCGAGGAAGCCCGTGCGCACCCTGTGCAGCGACACCTCGCTCTGCGAGCAGAGCAGGCGCAGCGCGAGCTGCTCCTTGCTCATCTCGAGCGAGAACACGGCGACCGGCGTGTTGTTCCGGATGGCGGCGTTCTCGGCCATGTTCATCACGCAACTGGTTTTTCCCATGCTCGGGCGTCCCGCGAGGATGATGAGGTCGCCGGGCTGCCAGCCGCTCGTGAGGTTGTCGAGGTCGTCCCAGCCGCTGGGGACGCCGGTGATCCGCGACTTCCGCTCGGAGAGCTTGTCGATGTACTGCATCGACGGCATCACCAGCTCGCCGATGCTGGTGAAGCCCTGCCGGATCCGCTGGTCCGTGATCGCGAAGATGCGCGCCTCGGCCTGGTCGAGCAGCGCGGGCGTCTCGTCCTGGCCCGCGTAGCACTGCTGCTGGATCTCGTTCGTGGCGCGGATGAGCTGCCGCAGGATCGCCTTCGCGTGGACGATGCGGATGTGGTGCTCGAGGTTGGCGGTCGTGGTGGCCGCCTCCATGATGCCCGCGAGCATCGCCGGTCCGCCGGCGGCCTCGAGGTCGCCGCGCTTGCGCAGCTCCTCGGCCACCGTGATCAGGTCCGCGGCCTCGTTGCGCGTGTAGAGCGCGACGAGCGCCTCGAAGACCTTCGCGTGGGCGGAGCGGTAGAACGCGCCCGCATCGATCGCCTCGACCGCGCGCCCGATCGCGCCCTGGTCCAGCATCATCGCGGCCAGGATCGAGCGCTCGGCCTCCAGCGCCTGCGGAGGCGTCAGGCCCGCGGCGCCGCCGCCGGCTCCCGGCATGCTGTCGCTCATGGTGTTCCTCCCGGACGCGCGCGGCGCCCGTGCGGGGAGTTCAGTCGGTCAGGTATTCCTGCGCGAGGCGCTGCAGGTCGTTCCACACCTCGCGCTTCTGCCCGGGGCTGCGCAGCAGGTACGCGGGGTGGTACGTCACGACCAGCTTCGCGCCGCGCCAGCGGTAGGTCTTGCCGCGCATGCTGCCCACGCTGCCCTTGAGGCCGAGCAGCAGCTCGGCGGCGAACTTGCCGAGGCAGCAGATGACGCGCGGCTTCAGCGCCTCGAGCTGCCGCATCACGTACGGCGAGCAGGCCTCGATCTCGTGCGGGAGCGGGTTGCGGTTCTCGGGGGGGCGGCACTTGAGCACGTTGCAGATGTACACGGTCTGGCGCGTGAGCGGCACGCCGGGGATGAGGCCGCGGCTCTCCATGCCCGCGATCATGTCGGTGAGCAGCCGCCCGGCGCGGCCCACGAACGGCTCGCCCTGCGCGTCCTCGTCGGCGCCCGGGGCCTCGCCCACGAACACGATGCCGCTCGCGGCCGAGCCCGTGCCGGGCACGGCGTTCGTCCGCGTCGAGCACAGCCCGCATTTCGTGCAGGCGCGCGCCTCCGCGGCGACCTGCTGGAGGACGGGCAGCGACTCGGCGAGCAGGCCCTCGCGCGCGCCGGCGAGCGCGCCCGGGAACAGATCGTCGGCGAACGGCGGCAGCGGCTCCTGCGTGACGGCGGGCGCGCGCGTCGCGGGCGCAGCCGGCTCGGGCGGCGTGAGCACGAACATGTCCGGGGACGCGTGCGCCAAGGGCGGCGCCGCCGGCGCCGGGGCGGATGCGGCCGGTGCCGTCGCGCTCGCGCGGGGCGGGACGTGCGCAGGCGCAGGCGTCG
>JBAIWU010000288.1:0-1657 GCA_037917155.1 Candidatus Eiseniibacteriota bacterium | reverse complement strand
GGCACCTCCTGACAGGCGGGCCAGTGCGTCACCAACGGCGGCGGCGCCGGGGGTGGGGCGGGTGGAGGCTCCGGCGGCGGACTCGGCGGCGGTTCTGGCGGCGGCGCAGGTGGAGGTACGGGCGGCGGCGCGGGCGGAGGGAGCGGAGGCGGCGCGGGCGGCGGCGCTGGCGGTGGCGCTGGCGGCGGCACCGGCGGCGGCACCGGCGGCGGCATCGGCTGCGCGCACCCGCTCGCCGCGGCGGACCGTCCGCGCAAGCTGGTCGTCTCGCACCCCTTCCCCAACGACGGCGGCGCGAAGGACAACCGCTTCGAGGTCTTCGACGTCTCGACCGACGGCACGCTCACCGCCACCGGTCAGTTCTTCCGCATGGGCGTGGCGAACGCCTCGGACGCCTTCATCACCTTCACCCCCGACGGCACCATCGGCATCGTCCCGCAGGACGACGGCTCGCTCGGCGTCTTCCGCTTCGACGACGGCGGCACGCCGGTGGTGGTGCACGCCGGCTTCATGGGCGGCTTCTACGCGGGCAAGGTGCTGATGGATCCGTCGGGCGCCTTCGCCTGGGTGCTCGACCAGGACACCACCGGCAACGGCGGCGGTGTCTACCAGGTGGCGATCGCCTGCGACGGCACGCTCACCAGCTACGGGCGCGCGCTCGCGGGCGACGGACCGTCGGCGGTGTCGCGCCTCAACGGCAACCCCAACCAGGCGATCGCCGCCGCGCGCACGCTCGTCGGCGCCTCGAGCGCCCTCGACACCGTGCACCTGCTCGACGTGAGCGGTAACCCACCCTATGTGCTCACCAGCGCCGCCGGCTTCCCCGACACCGACGCGATTCCCCCGGGCGTGGCGGTGAGCCGCGCCGACCACTGGGTGGCGGTGCCCGACAACGGGTTGATTGCCGGCAACCGCATCGCCGTGCTCGAGCTCGACGCGGGGCAGTTGGTGCCGCTGCAGCTGGTGACCACCTCGAACCCGATGGGGGTGGCCTTCTCGCCCTTCTCCGACGACGCGCTGGTGGTGAACTCCGACGGCACCGACGCCTACCGGAGGCTGACGCTCGATGCGGGCACCTGGGCGGTCACCGCGCCGCTCACCTACGCGCACGGCAGCCCTCAGCTGCCCGGCGCCCCGCTGCTGATGACCCGCGGCCAGCTCAACGGCCGCGTCTTCATCGCCGAGCTCGACTCGGTGCGGGAGCTCCAGTTCGAAGCCGACGGCGGGCTCACCGACCTCTCCAAGACGCCCGCGTCCGGAACCGGTAACGAGCAGATTCTCGGCACGCTCGGCGTGGCCCCTTGACGGCTCTGGTGTATGGAGTCGGCGGGGTCGAATCGAAGTCGGTGTCTGACTTAGGCTCGCGGGGCGACGTCGGCCGGCCGTGGGCCCTTCGTGGCGAGGCTCAAACGATGCGCGCTCTCGGCGTGGCGGTGCTGGCGTTCGGTGCGGTGATGCTCTCGGCGTGCAGCTCGGGGCCGAGCTGTGGCCCGAGCAACTGTCTCAGCGGCTGCTGCAGCGCCGCCGGCGTCTGCCAGGCGGGCAACCTCCCCTCGGCGTGCGGCGCGAACGGCGCGATGTGCAGCACCTGCCCGGGCGGCTTCAGCTGCGTCACCGGCTCGTGTCTGCCCGGCGGCAGCGGCGGCGGCACCGGGAC
>JBAIWU010000287.1:0-5772 GCA_037917155.1 Candidatus Eiseniibacteriota bacterium | reverse complement strand
CGGCACCGAGCAGGGGCTCGCGGCGCTGCACAAGCGGACGAGCGTGGAGCAGAACCTCCGCGCCGTCGCGACGCTGAAGGCGCTGGACGTCATGTTCCAGTTCGGGTTCATGCTGGTGGACCCCGCGAGCACCTTCGAGTCGGTGCGCGGCAACGTGAACTTCCTGCGGGCGATCGTCGGCGACGGCAGCGCCGCCGCGGTCTTCTGCCGCATGGTGCCCTATGACGGCACGCCCATCCGCGAGGCGCTGGCGCGCAGCGGGCGGCTGCGCGGCGACGCGTGCCGCCCGGGCTACGACTTCCTCGATCCGCGGCTCGAGGACTTCTGGGACGAGCTCGTGGGGCTCACCTCGCTGAACGGGCGGGTGGAGGGCTACGGCGCGGTGTCGGCGCCGCTCAACTGGGCCTGGAACGAGGCCGCGGTCATGGCGCGCCTGTTCCCGGCGCTCGACGGGCTCGAGGCCTACCGCGCCCGGCTGCGCGCGCTCACGCGCGCGGCCAACGCGATGCTCTTCGACGTCATCGAGGACGTGGCGCGCACGCACGCCGAGGGCGGGCCGCACGGCTGGTCGGTCGCGACGCTCGAGCGAGTCTACGCGCGGCTCGAGTCGGAGATGCTCGCCGGGAGGAACGGCTTCGTCGCGCGGCACCAGGCGGCGCTGCTCGAGGCCATGGCGGCCGGCCCGGCTTGAAGCGGGTGCGCCGCGAGGCGGGAAATCGCAACGGAACAGGGCTGGAATTCGAACGATATCGGCATGACTTGTGACCGGCCTGACATCTCGGTCGCATGGCCCTGCACCATTAATTGCTCAGGAGGCCCGAGCCCTGCACGCGCGGCACGACCGGTCTCTCCACCCCCCCACCGCAGGTCGCGAGGCCCGCGAATCCCACCCCCAGGAGGTCCCAGGACATGAACATGCGAAGCACGGGAATCGCGTTGCTGCTGCTTTCCCTCTCCATCCTCGCGGCGGCGGGCTGCTCGAAGCAGAACGGCTCGATCAGCGGGCTGGCCCCCGGAACGGGCACCGTCCAGGTGCAGATGACCGACGCCCCCGGCGAGTTCGACGCCGTGAACCTGGTCATCCAGGAGGTCGCGGTGCACATCGCCGGCGCGGACTCGAACGCCGCGGGCGGCTGGGAGGTGATCCGGCCCGACTCGGCGACCTACGACCTGCTGACCCTGCGCAACGGCGTCTTCACGACCATCGGCAAGGCGGCGATTCCGGCCGGCCACTACACGCAGGTTCGGCTCAAGCTCGGGCCGGGCTCGAACGTCGTGGTCGGCGGCGTGCCCCATCCGCTCACCGTGCCGAGCGGGCTGCAGACCGGCCTGAAGCTGGTCGGCGAGTTCGACGTGCCGGCCAACGGCCTCGTCGACATCGCGCTCGATTTCGACGCGGCGCGCTCGATCATCCTGACCGGCGCGGGCCGCTACATGCTCAAGCCCGTGGTCAAGGTGATGCCGTTCAGCACCGCGGGCGCGATCGGCGGCACCGTGCTGCCGGCGGGGACGGCGACGTCCATCTACGCGATCATGGCGAGCGACACGCTCGGCTCCGCGCAGGCCGCCGGGGACGGCACGTTCCTGGTGAGCGTGCTCCCGGCGGGGACGTACTCGCTCGCGTTCCATCCCGCCGCGGGCTTCCGCGACACGACGCTCACGGGCGTCGCGGTGACGGCGGGCCACCTCACCGGCGTCGGCAACGTCCAGCTCACCGCGCAGTAATCGCGGCCCCTCGACCGGCGGGCCCCGGGGACGACGTCCCCGGGGCCCTCGTCGTCGCGGCGCGTTCGGGCCGCGCCCTCAGTCGCGCGTCGCCTGCCCCGCGATCGCCTGGCGCACGAGGTCCGGCGTCATCGGCATGCGGAACACGCGCGCGCCGGTCGCGTCGAAGACGGCGTTCGCGATCGCCGCACCCACGGGAACGATCGCGGGCTCGCCGCCGCCCTGCGGGGCGATCGCGTCGTTCTTCACGAGCACGCAGTCGATCGCCGGCATGCCCGAGAACCGCGGCAGCTCGTACGTGTCGAAACCGCGGTCGAGCACCGTGCCGCCCTTGAAGCGCAGCGTCTCGGTGAGCGCGTAGCCGAGCCCCATGGCGATGCAGCCCTCCATCTGCATGACGGCGCCGTCGGGGTTGACCACCTGGCCCATGTCCTGCGCGCACACGATGCGCTTCACGCGGATGCGCCCGGTGGCCTTGTCGACCGCCACCTCGGCGCACATCGCCACGTACGAGCCCGCGTCCACGCCGCACGCGATCCCGCAGCCGCGCCCGCTCGGCGCCGCCCCCGCCGTCCAGCGGAAGCGCTCGGCCGCCGCCGCCAGCACGGCGCGCAGGCGCGGCTCGGTGGCGTTGTCGAGGCGGAACGCGAGCGGGTCCTTCTTCGCGCGCGCAGCCATGACATCCACCTGCGACTCGCGCGCGAACACGTTGATGTTCGCGCCCGGCGCGCGCCACGGCCCCGTGCCGAGCGTGTGCTGGCCGCCGCTGTCGCGGTACCAGTTCCCGTACGTGCGCACGAGGTTGTTCGGCACGTCGTAGAGCTGCTCGGCGCTGCGCGCGCCGGCCGAGTAGACCTTGCAGTCCCACAGCACGATCCGCCCGGCCGCGTTCGTGCCCGACTTCACCGTGACCACGGCCGCGGGCCGGAACGCGTCGTGATGGAACTCCTCGGCGCGCGTCCACGCCACCTGCACGGGCCGGCCCAGGGCCTTCGAGAGCTTCGCGGCGTGCACCGCCTGCAGCGCGCTGCCGCTCTTGCCGCCGAAGCCGCCGCCCACGAACGGCGTGACGACGCGCACCGCCTCGGGCGCGAGGCCGAGCGCCTGCGCGACCTCCTGCTGGTTGGCGAACGGCGTCTGGGTCGAGATCCACACGGTGGCGCGGCCGTCCGCGACCTCAGCCAGCGCGGTGTGCGTCTCGATCGGGGCGTGCGCCCCGTAGCCGTTCTCGTAGCGGTGCTCGAACGTCACCGTGGCCGCCCGCTCGCCCGCGGCGACGTCGCCCTGTCGCTGCACGTCCTGCGGCGCCGGCGCGCTGGCGACGAGGTGGTCGAAGATCGTGCCCTCGTCCACGGCGGCCGGCGGCACGTCGAAATCGGCCTTCACCGCGCCGAGCGCCTCCCCGGCCTTCTCCGGGTCGGCCGCCAGCACGGCGACGAGTCCGTCGCGATCGAACACGGTGACGCCCGCCATGGCGGCGGCCGCGCTCGTGTCGACGCGGACGAGCCTCGCGCCGTGCGCCGGGGGCCTCAGCACGCGCGCGTACAGCATGCCGGGCAGGCGGATGTCGCCCGCGTACTTCGCTTCGCCCGTCGCCTTGGCGCGCGCGTCGGTGCGGCGCTCCGGCCGGCCGGCGCGCGTCCACGACGCCACCGGGCGCAGCGCGGGCTTGCCGGTGAGGTGCCGCTCGATCGCCCTGCCCTTCGCGAGCTCGCCGAAGCTCACGTGCCGCGCGCGGTCGCGCGTCACGAACACGACGCCGTTCTCGACCCCGAGCTGCTCCTTCGGCACGGCGAGGCGCTCGGCGGCCAGCTCGACGAGCACGGCGCGCGCCTCGGCCGCCGCCCCGCGCAGCGCGGGGCCGAAGAAGCGCACGCTCATCGAGCCGAACGTGCCCATGTCGTAGGGGCAGCTCCGCGTGTCGCCCATGACCATGTCGATGGACTCGAGCGCCACGCCCAGCTCCTCGGCGGCCATCTGCGCCAGCGCCGTGATCACGCCCTGGCCCAGCTCGACCTTGCCCGAGTACACCGTCACGCGCCCGTCCTCGCCGATGCGCAGGTAGGCGTTGAAGTCGGCGGGGTAGTCGCGGCGGCGCTCCTGCGCCTCGAGCAGGCCCCAGTCGCCCACGGTGAAGCAGATGACGATCCCGGCGCCGGCCAGGCCCAGGAACTTCCGGCGCGAGAGCGTGAACGGTCCGCCGTCCTCGCCCGCGGTGCGATCCTCGAAATCCGTCGTTCCCATGACGGGCCTCACCTTCCGCCCGCCGCGGCCTCGATGGCCTCGACGATGCGCTTGTGGTTGGCGCAGCGGCACAGGTTGTCGTCCATGCCGGCGACGATCTGCTCGCGCGTGGGGTGCGGGATCCGGAGCAGCAGGCCGTAGGCGCTCATGAGCATGCCGGAGGTGCAGAAGCCGCACTGCATGCTCCCGTGCTCGATGAATTGCTCCTGCAGCGGGTGCAGGCGGCCGTCGCGCGCCAGCCCTTCGACGGTGACGACGTCCTTGCCCTGCACGTCGGCCATCGTGACCTGGCACGAGCGCACCGGCTCGCCGTTCACGACCACGGTGCACGCGCCGCACTGGCTCTCGCCGCAGCCGTACTTGGTGCCGGTGAGGCCCAGCTCGCCGCGCAGCACCCAGAGCAGCCTGCGCCGGCCGTCGACGTCGAGGCTCGTGGACTTGCCGTTCAGCGTGAATGCGATCGTTCCCATGCCGGCTCTCCCGTCGAGACGAAGGATCCTGGTGGCGGCGATGGGGCTCGGCGGGGCGCCCGAGCCTGCCATGCGGAGCCTATGCCCGCCGGCGCGGCTGCGGCGGCGCGGCGCTCCCGAGGGAGAACCCGCGCCGGCCCCGGGTGCTCGCGGCCGCGGCCCGCCGCGGTCAGTCGATTCCCAGCTCCGCGTCCGCGGGCTTGGCGCCGTGGCGGATCATCAGCACGAGCGGCACGCTCAGCACGAACAGGAACGCGATCAGCACGAACACGTGGTTGTACGCGAGCACGGCGGCCTGCCGGCCGATGCGCAGGTCGAGCAGCCGCAGCGTCCGCCCGCGCGCGGTGATCGCGTCGAGGCCCTGGCCCACCATGAGCGCGATCGTGTGCTCGATCCATTGCCGGCCCACGCCCCCGGCGCCCGCGGACTCCGACACGAGCGCGTGGTAGCGCGCGCTGCTGGTGCTCAGCGTGGTCGCGGCCACGGCGACGCCGACGCTGCCCATCACCTGGCGCACGACGTTGTAGAGGCCGGTCGCGGCGGTCATGCTCGGACGCGGGATCGTCGAGAGCGCGGCGGTGCTGAGCGCGACGAAGATGAGGCTGAAGCCGACGCCCTGCAGCACCTGCGGCCAGAACAGGTCCCAGTAGCCCACCGCGGTCGTGAGCCGCGACATCAGCCAGAAGCCGACGCTCGAGACGGCCAGCCCCGAGCCCACGAGCACGCGCGGCCCGAGCCGGTTGTAGAACCGGCCGCCGATCGGCATGAGCACCGCCATCGCGAGGCTGCGCGGCATCATGACGAGGCCGGATTGCATGGCGTTGAAGCCGAGCAGCTGCTGCAGCATGACCGGCAGCAGGAACAGGCTGCCGTTGAGGGCGAAGCCGAGCACGCCCCCCAGCGCGGTGGCCGAGCTGAAGGACATGTTGATGAGGATGCGCAGGTTGACGGCCGGGCGCTCCCCGGTCAGCTCGCGCCAGACGAACAGTGCGAGCCCGACCCCCGCGACGAGCGCGAGCCGCACGATGAAGCCGGACTGGAACCAGTCGCGCCGCTCGCCCTCCTCGAGCATGAGCTGCAGCGCGCCGAGCCCGGCGACGAGCAGCCCCAGCCCGGTCCAGTCGATCTCGCCCCGCTCGCGCACGAGGTAGGGCGGATCGTCGATGAAGCGCGCCACCAGCACGAGGCTGAGCACGCCGATCGGCACGTTGATGTAGAAGATCCACGGCCACGAGTACTGGTCGGTGATCCAGCCGCCGAGCGTGGGGCCGAACGCCGGCGCGAGCACCGCGCCGAGGCCATAGAGGCCCATCGCGATGCCCTGCTCCTCGGG